>CAZNGQ010000127.1:0-7652 GCA_964572095.1 uncultured Oscillospiraceae bacterium | reverse complement strand
GATACCCGTCGACGACCGGACGGAAAACGAATGTCTGCGGCGGTTTTTTCGACTTGAGACTTGCGAGAGCGGCAAACAGTTCGTCGGGCGTTTTCCGGCGCAGTTCATCGACGGAACCGCAGCCGCATGCCTTCACCCATTGCTGCCCGAGCGCCTCGCCTTCGGCGAGGGTCTGGACGCGCCCGAACGTATGCAGACCGCCGCCGGATTGGGCGATCGCGCCCGCGATCTTGTCCCTGGACAGGGGAGAGGTCAGGAGCAGCTGGACACTCATCGCGCCGGCGGACTGGCCGAATATGGTGATCCGGTTCGGATCCCCGCCAAAAGCGGCAATGTTGTTCCGGGTCCAGTCGAGCGCGGCGACCTGGTCCAGGATGCCGTAGTTGCCGGATGTACCGGTCTCGGATTCGCAGGACAACCCGGGATGGGCCAGAAAGCCAAGGACCCCCAGACGGTAGTTGAACGTGACCAGGATCACGCCCATTTTCCCGATCGCCTCGCCGTCAAAGGGGAATTCGCTGCCGGCGCCGTGGACAAATCCGCCTCCATGGATCCAGAACAGGACCGGCAGGCGATCGGACTCCGATTCTGCCGGTGTCCAGACGTTCAGGTGCAGGCAATCCTCGGACATGGGCGATGCCGCAAGGGCGTAATAGAACTCGCGGTCATAGAACGAGCCGGTCTCGAAACCGGCCTGGGGACAGACCGGTGAAAACGTGCCGCAATCGCGGGTCTCGGACCAGGGCGCCGGCGGCATGGGCGCTTTCCAGCGGTTTTCCCCGACCGGAGGAGCGGCGAACGGGATCCCCTTGAAAACGGAGACTCCGGAGATGTCGGTCCGCGTGCCGCGGATCGGGCCGGATTCGATTCTGGTTTCCAGTATTGCCATGAGCGTGCCTTCCTTTCGATCTCGACAGGCATCGTTTTGTACTGTAACGATCGTAGCAAATCATCGGGGGAATCACAAACGGATTTTGCCCGATACGGGACGATTCGGGCGGTGGCAGGGGTTTTGCCGTCGTGTTATGCTTGGAGCGCCGGCGAAAAGCCCGGAAACGGGAATCGCGCCGGCGGATTATTACGGGGAGGTATAACCGGATGGAGCTTGAATTGGTGGCCGAGGCCCTGCGCGGGAACGGTTTTGACGCGATGGTGTTTTCAACGGGATCCGAGGCAGCCGAAGCCGCGATACGGACCATAGGCAACCGTTCCGTCGGCATCGGCGGTTCCTGGACAATCCATGAACTCGGCCTGTATGAGCGGCTGAAGGAGCAGGGGAACGCGGTGGCATGGCATTGGCGCGATGCGGACAAGGAAGCGGCGCGGAGACAGGCTTCCACATCGTCCGTCTATCTGGCCAGCTCGAACGCCGTCACAAGGGACGGGAAGCTGGTCAACATCGATGGAACCGGCAACCGTGTCGCGGCGATGTTCTGGGGACCGGAAGAGGTGATCCTCATCGTCGGCCGCAACAAGATCGCCGCGGACCAGGAGTCGGCGATCCAGCGCATCCATGAGCAGGCCTGCGGGAAAAACGCGAGGCGCCTGGGGCTCAAGACACCATGCGCGGCGCTGGACCGCTGCACGGACTGTACGTCGCCGGACCGGATGTGCCGGATTGTGACGACACTGGAACGCGCGCCGGGCGGGGTCCGGCGGGTGCAGGTCTGCCTGGTCGACGAGGACCTGGGGTTCTAGCCCCGCACCAGGTCGAACAGAAGCCGGGCGAACAGCAGGATGAGCACGCCGACCAGCACTATTCGGATGAAGCCGTCTCCCCGCCGGATGGCCATTCCCGATCCGATCCAGTTGCCCGCCACACTGCAGAGGGCGGCGGGGATTGCCGCCCAGAAGGCGACTTTCCCGGAAAAGGAAAACAGCAGCACCGCCGCGATATTGGAGGAGAGGTTCACGATTTTTGCCGTCCCGCCGGCTTTGGCATAGTCGAAACCGAGCAGCCCGGTAAAGGCCAGGATCAGGAATGTCCCCGTCCCGGGCCCGATGAATCCGTCATAGGCCCCGATCAGCAGGCCGATTCCGGAAGCGATGAAAAGAGCTCGTCTCCCCTCGGGAGGGCTCTTTTTTTTCGTGTCGTCCGACCTGCGTCTGCGGAGAACCGTCGTGAAGGCGACGACAGGGAGAATCACCAGGACCAGGATCCGGATCGACCGGTCGCTGATCGCCAGGGCAAGCCGTGTGCCGAGGAAGGAACCGGCCAATGCGAACAGGCCGGAGGCCAGTCCGATTCGGATGTCCAGCGACCGGCTGCGCCAGTAACGCCAGGTCGCGACCAGGGTCCCGACCGAGGAAGACATCTTGTTCGACCCCAAAGCCACATGGGCGGGAAATCCGCACAGCAGGTAAGCCGGAAGCGAAATCAGCCCTCCGCCGCCCGCGATGGAGTCGATGAAACCGGCAAGGAAGACCATGGGGCACAGGATCAGCAGCGTTCTCACGGTTTCCGGCATGTGTGGTCTCCATTCGGGAAAGATGGGATCCGGAAAGACCGGTCGCTCTATTATACCTTTTTGCCTGGACCCGGATGGGACGGCAGAAAGGGGACTTCTCCGGATATTCTGTCGTCAATCTCGCAGGTTAGGGGATCCGGCCGCCGGATAGAATGAACCTGGCCCAGGCAACCGGGCGGGAAGCGACCGAAGGAGAACCGGACATGCGGAACAAAACAGGAAATGGCACTCGAAACAGGATGCGGCTGCTTGTGATCATCTTGATCCTTCTATTGGCGATGACGGCGCTGCTTGCCGTAAACCACCGGCTTGACCAGGTCGGGTATGATCCGGTCGGCACCACGATACCCTCGTCGATCCGGATCGATCCCGGGGCCGGGGAAGCGGTCGACGGCGGTTATGCGGGAAGAACGCACGAGGAGATTCTGGACGATTTGCAGAAGCGGCAGGTCCTGGTCACCGACCGGGTGTCTTCACACGCCTCCTTCCCTTTGGGCGCCGTGGGGTCGCTCGGCGAATGGGTGGTGGAGAACGCGGCAGGAAACACGGTCATCCAGCAGGCCGAGATCTATCTGGAAGGAACCTGTGTGGCACGCTCCGCGGCGATCAGACCGGGTCAGCATGTGGATCGGATCCGGCTGCTGGAAGCTGTTCCCCCCGGTACGCACAACGCCGTCGTTTGCTTGAACTATTTTACGGAGGACACGCAATCCTATATCAGTCAGGCCGGGTTCACGATCAAAGTGACCGTAGCAGGGTAACCGGCTTTCATACCGCGTCAGGCCATCCGTTCGGATGCCTAATAAAGACGACCAGGAGGATTTTGAATGAAGCATCGAAACATGCCACGCTCCCTGTTGGCCTGGGCAACCGCCCTGATGATCGCCGCCGCCGCCTCTCCCGTTTCTGCGGAAACCGTCACCGGCACCGGCTCGGTGGGGCGGGTCATCCCGATGGAAGGCACGATTTCTCCACTGATCCTTTGTGTGACCCACCCGGTTTCCATAGCCTGGTCGATCGATCCAAACAGTGCGGTTCCTTTTTCCGCACCGGATTTTGCCATCACAAACAACAGCACAGCCCGCATCGTCGTGAACGTGAAATCGTTCGAGGCTGCCGCTCAGCCGATATTGGGGGATCCTGCCGAGATTCTCTTGGAAGATGTCGGCGCGGGAAGCAAAAACTGGCCCCTGCTGAACGCGGCGGATTCGATGAGATACATCGCGCTTGGCATTTCCCCGTTCGTCCAGTCCGGATGGGACATCGGCGCGAGGGACAGCGTAGCCTACGCCGCGGACATCGGCGATACATTCATGGGCCGGCTGTCCGCCGGGCAGTCCGGCGTTCTGGGCTTGTCGGCGCTTCATGGTTTCGCGATCACAAGAAGTTTCGTTGCCGCGCACACGCTGGTGCTGTCGTTTGCACTGGACTAGAACCTGGGAGGTACCGCACATGATGAAACCATTATCACGCCGCTTTCTATCAACCCTGCTGGCTCTGGGCCTTATTACGGCCCTCAGCGCCCCTGCGGCGGCAGACGCGATCATCCAGCCCGGCATCATCGACGCGTCGCCGGTGACCGTAACGGGTGCCGCGAGCGCCCTGATCATCTCCATCACACATCCGACTGTGGTCGCCTGGGACATCAACGTCAACCTGGCCAGCCCGTTTACCGCACCGGGTTGGTCGATCACCAACCATTCGCCATGCCCTGTCGATGTCACCCTGACCCGACTTGACAAGAACCGAACCAGCACGTTGCCGTTCCAGGATGTCGCGCCCGATACCTTCACCGACTGGGCTGCGATCGACAAGGCGCAATCCCTGGCCAATCTTGCGCTGGGCGTAAAGATCAAAGGCGAAGGCAGCGCCTGGCTGCCCGGTTATTCCACACAGACCTACTGGGCGTCGGAAAGCGGCTCCACGTTCCTCGGTACCCTGCCCGGTGAAGGCTCCGGAATGCTGGAACTGGAAGCACGCCACGGTCTCGCGTTCGACACGGCGTATACCGCGCTGCACGACCTCACACTGCTGTTCACATTGAACTGATCCACCAGCTGGAAGGACGGCCGGCATTGAATCGGGCGCGTTCGATGCCGGCCTGATTCCTGGAGGTTGAATGCGCTGTTAGCGAAGGTTTCGCCTTGACAAGAAATAGGACGTGTAATAGAATCAATCAGGCTTGGGGCTATAGCGCAGCTGGGAGCGCACAACACTGGCAGTGTTGGGGTCACGGGTTCGAGTCCCGTTAGCTCCACCAGACATATCAATAGGGATTGATACGAAGAAACCACCGGAATCGGGTGGTTTTTCTCGTTTTATGGGATCTCCTGGAGTGTGATTTAATCACTTACGCCCCGTCCGTCGATCCGTATACTTCATATGAATTGAAAACGCCATTGAAACGGAAAGGGGATACAAACATGAACAAGAATGTATTGGAACTCACCAGCGCAAATTTCGACTCTGAGGTCATGAAGTCGGACAAGCCGGTGCTTATCGATTTTTGGGCTACCTGGTGCATGCCCTGCAGGATGGTCGCTCCGACGATCGACGCCCTGGCGGATGAATATGCCGGGAAAGCAAAAATCTGCAAAGTGGATGTCGACGACCAGCCGGACCTCGCAGGCAAATTCGGCATCATGAGCATTCCGACGGTCGTTGTGATCAAAAACGGAAAAGTAAGCGCCAAAGGCGTGGGTGCGCAATCCAAGCAGGCTTATGCGGAGATGCTGGCCAGATGAACCCTGACCGCCTGTTCTGATATCCATAGAGTGCCGGACGATATACAATATGATACGTTCGGCATTTCTTTTGCATGGAATCTCCCGGATTTTCAACAAGTGAAAGGATGGTGCGACCAATGGCCAAAATACTGATTGTCGGCGGAGTGGCAGGCGGGGCGAGTGCGGCGGCGCGTCTTCGCAGACTGGATGAAACGGCGGAAATCGTAATCTTTGAACGGGGTGAACACATTTCCTATGCGAATTGCGGTCTGCCCTACTACATCGGCGATGTGATCAAGGATCAGGATCGGCTGTTGGTCCAGACTCCCGAGGGAATGCACGACCGGTTCCATATCGATGTCCGAGTCAACAGCGAAGTCGTGGGGATCGATCGGACAAACAAGAAAGTACGCGTCCGCGAAACGAAATCCGGGTTGGAATACGACGAGAGTTACGACAAACTGATCCTGTCGCCGGGAGCCAGACCGTTTGTACCCCGGATCGAAGGCCGGGATCTGCCAGGCGTGTTCACTTTGAGGAATGTCCCGGACACGATCCGCATCCGTTCTTTCGTCGACAGCGGCAAAGTCGAACGGGCCGTGGTTGTGGGCGGAGGCTTCATCGGCATCGAGATGGCCGAGAACCTGCGCGAACGCGGAATACCGGTCGTTCTTGTCGAGGCGCTCGACCAGATCATGACCCCGTTCGATCCGGAAATGGCGTCGCTCCTGCAGACCAACCTGAAGCAGAACGGCATCGTGCTGACACTGGGATCCGCCATCACCGGTATCCGTCAGAGCGGGACCGCGCTCGAGGTTCTTCTGGACAAAGGCGAACCGATCCGGGCGGACATGGTTGTGCTCAGCATCGGAGTCCGGCCGGAAAGCGAACTGGCACGGGAAAGCGGACTGGAAATCGGCGACCGCGGCGGCATCCGTGTCGACAGGCATCAGCGCACTTCGGATCCGGACGTCTATGCCGTTGGCGACGCAGCCGAGACGATGGATATGATTTCCGGCAAGGAGACCATGCTGCCTCTCGCAGGACCGGCAAACCGGCAGGGAAGGACCGCCGCAGACAATATCGCCGGCCTGGACACCACGTTCGAGGGGGTTGTGGGGTCGTCGATCATCAAGGTCTTCGACCTGGTGGCGGCATCCACCGGTTACAATGAGAAGAACCTGAAACGGAACGGCATCGCGTACGAAAAGACCTATATCCACCCCCTGTCCCATGCCGGGTATTATCCGGGCGGCCAGCAGATGACGCTCAAGCTCATCTTCTCGACCGAAACCCGGAAAGTTTTGGGGGCTCAGGCAATCGGATACGACGGCGTCGACAAGCGGATCGATGTCATCGCTACGGCGCTGAAACTCGGCGCGACCGTAGACCAGCTCCAGAATCTTGAGCTCTGCTATGCCCCGCCGTTCTCTTCGGCCAAGGATCCGGTCAACATGGCCGGTTTCACGGCCGTGAATATCCTGGATGGCTTGACGAAGGTCATGCACTGGCATGATGTCGACACACTGGATCGCGACAAGTTCCTTTTGCTCGATGTTCGGACAGCCGAGGAGTTCGATCTGGGCCACATCGACGGCGCGGTCAACATTGCTGTCGACGACTTGAGGGAGCGTCATGTCGCCCTGCCCAAGGACAAAAGCATCCTTGTCTACTGCAAAGTAGGCCTGCGCGGCTATGTGGCGGAACGGATCCTTCGTCAGACCGGATTCGAGAACGTCTTCAACCTGAGCGGCGGATTCATGCTGTATGACAGCATCCGGGAGTCCCATAAAACACCGGCCGACATTTCCGGTGGCCCGGTCTGCGCACAGCCCGTGGCGGCCGGCATGTCGATCAATTGCCAGGGATACGCCGGGGTGACCGGAGACGGGTCCGAAGCTTTTGCGAAAACGGCTGCCAAGGCATCTGACACGCTTGCGTCATCGCGGCCTGTCTCCACCAGGACGGTCGATGCGGTCGGACTGCAGTGTCCGGGCCCCATCCTCAAGCTGACCGAAGGGATGAAGTCGATGAATGCGGGTGACATCCTGCAGATCGCCGTTACAGACCCCGCTTTCGGAAAGGACGCCGAGGCATGGTGCATGCGTACCGGAAATGAACTTGTCTGGAAAGAAAAGGAAGCCAAGGCCGAACGCTTCTGGATCCGAAAGGGTTTTATCAAGGCTGCCCCCGTTTCCGGGACGACCGCTGCAACCGCCGGCCCCTCCTCGCGCGACAAGACGATGGTGATTTTCAGCGGCGACCTGGACAAAGCGCTCGCCGCATTCATCATTGCGAACGGCGCGGCGGCTATGGGACGGAAAGTAACGCTCTTCTTCACATTCTGGGGACTGAACATCCTGAGGAAACCAGAGAAGGTACCCGCGAAGAAGGACCTCGTTTCCAGGATGTTCGGCATGATGATGCCCCGGGGTTCAAAGAAACTGACGTTGTCGAA
>CAZNGQ010000126.1:0-7761 GCA_964572095.1 uncultured Oscillospiraceae bacterium | reverse complement strand
GACGCCATGTCGCCGGTCGACCAGGTGACCTATACGTTGCTCCGCGAGCAGCTGCTCAACGCAATGGACACGCTCACCACGCGCGAGGAGAAGGTCCTTCGTCTGCGCTTCGGCCTGGACGACGGGCGGCCGCGCACGCTGGAGGAGGTCGGCAAGGAGTTCGACGTTACCCGCGAGCGCATCCGCCAGATCGAGGCCAAGGCGCTGCGCAAGCTTCGCCACCCGTCGCGCAGCAAGGCGCTGAAGGATTATCTGGACTGAGAATCCGATCGATCGCCTGTTATACGGCCGGCTTCCGGGGAACTGGGATGCCGGCTTTTTCTTGTAATCGCCAATTGCCCCGCACACCGGTCGTGGGGTATGATGCCAGCTATGGATGCTGCATCAAGTGGTACACGCCCGCCCCGTTCCGGATACCGGACTTTGTCGGTTCCATCCCGCGTGCGGCTGGAGGAACGGCGGTCGGTTTTTGTCGCCCTGGCGTCGCCGGCCGGTGACGAGGCGGCTGCGCTGGCGCTGCTGGCGGCGGCGCGGACGGAGTTCCCGGACGCCTCGCACCACGTGTACGCGTGGATCATCGGCGGCGGGACCTGGCTGCAGCGGTATTCGGACGACGGCGAACCGCAGGGGACGGCCGGGCTGCCGGTGCTGGACGTCCTGCGGAAACAGAAGCTGGAAAACGCCGTGATCGTCGTCGTCCGGTATTTCGGCGGAACGCTCCTGGGAACCGGCGGGCTGGTGCACGCGTACGGACGGTCCGCATCGCTGGCCGCGCGAGCGGCGGTTCCGGTGGAGATGGTGCTGTCCGAGTCGTTCCGGGTGACGCTGGCCTATCCGGACTACGACCGGTTCCGGCATCAGGCGGTCCGTGCCGGGTATTCGATGGGCGATCCCGCGTTCGGGATGGACGTCGATGTGCCCGTCCTGTCGCGGGCCGGCCGCGCGAAAGAACTGGAGGCGCTGGTCGCCGAATGCACCTCCGGCGCGGGGCTGATCCAGCCAGGGCCGATGGAATACATCCCGGAACCGATTGCGCTTCCGGACGAGGAAGAGACGGAGGGTGTCCCATGGGAAAACGGATAACCGCAAAAATGCGGGTCGCCATGATCGGATGCGGCCGCGTGGGGGAGAGCCACATCGCGGCGGTACGCCATCTGGGCGGCCGGATCGCCCTTTGCGGGCTGGCCGACACCGACCCCTCCCGTGCCGAGGCGCTGCTGGACGCCAGTGGCCTGCATGCGAACGCGCGGCTGGACTGCGGGATCTTCACCGACTATCGGATCATGCTGGCCGACCGCAGGCCGGACATCGTGGCCATCACCACACCCAGCGGAACCCATGTCGAGATGGGTATCGCCTGCATGGAAGCCGGCGCGCACATCATCATGGAAAAGCCCATGACCATGTCGCTGACGGAAGCCGACCGGCTGCTGGACTGCGCGGTGAAAAACGGCAGGCTGATCGCCGTCGGCCACAAGTTCCGGTACATCCCGCTGTTGAAACCGCTGCGCGACGCCCTTGCGGGCGGACTGATCGGCGATCTGCTGCAGGGGCGCGTCCATATCCGCTGGGGACACGACCAGGCCTACTACGACCAGGCCGCCTGGCGCGGGACCTGGCGGATGGACGGCGGGGCGCTCCTGAACCAGAGCGTGCACGGACTGGACCTGCTTTTGTGGCTGATGGGGTCCCCGGTCCGCCGAGTCACAGGCATGCTGGCGCAGCGCGCACACCGCATGGAGGCAGAGGATCTCGGCTGCGCCGTGCTGGAACTCGCATCCGGCGCGCTCTGCCTGGTGGAGGGGACGACCAACACCCCGCCAAAACGGCAAGAGGCGGAGATCGCGATCACCGGCACCCGCGGAACGCTGGTCGCCGGAATCCGCGGCGGCATCCCCTACCTGTCCGTACGGGACGCCGGCGGCAAAAGCCGGACCGCCGGCTTTCTGGCGCGCACCCTGGGGCAGATACGACGGGAGGGACGACTGGGGGACCTGCGCCGGATCTCCGCGCCCCATACCCTGCTTTATGCCGATCTGCTGGACGCGATCGCCTCGGGCCGTGCGCCGCTGGCGGACGGCGAGGCCGGACGCACCGCGGTCGAGGCGGTCCTCGCGATCTACCGTTCGGCGCTGGAAGACCATCCGGTCGAACTGCCCGGCGAGGATTTCCCGCTGGAACTCATGACGGCGTTCTTCGACTGACACCTGAGCGCGGTTTCAACCAATGTCCATATCCGCCTCTCTCACAATTTTGCCTACAAAGCGTCACCTCCTGCCCATAATTCACCCGGATAATGAGGGCATACCTGACAGGAGGGTCGCACATGATCGATTTTCTAGATTACTCCATGGCCTGGGTGGCGGCACTTGCCCTGCTGGTGGTCCTGTTGAAATACACCGCGCGAGCGGCACGGGTGCGCTGGAAGGGCAGTCGCGCCGCCGCGGCGGCCGACCATGCGCTGCACAACATCCACAAGCCCGCCGGCATCGTTGTCGTGGCAGCGGGCCTGATCCACGGATTGGCATCGCCGACCGACGTGCTTTGCCTCAACCTCGGCACGGTCCTTCTCGTCCTGGCGTCTCTCATGGGACTTCTGTACCTGCTGCGAAAAATCCTCAAACCAAAGCACGGATGGATCCATACGCACCGGATCCTGGCCATCGTCACAGCGACGGTCCTGTTTTGCCATATCGTCGAGGTCGGGGGAGTTCAGGTGTTCCACGTGGCCGGCGAAGCATTGTCCGCCGCGCGGGCGCAAAACCTGGCAGCGGAGACGATGCCGGCGACCTTCACGTCCCCGTCGGGAACCGCCTCGACCGCAACAACGGGCACGGCCACGGGTTCGACTGCGCCCGCAACGACTTCCACGACAACCGAAACGGCCGGAGGGCTCGCGTTTGACGGCGTCACGCTGGCGGACGGGACCTATTCCGGCACAGCACAGGGGTATGGTCCCGGCCTGACCGTGGCGGTGGTCGTGGAAAACGGGCTGGTGGCGTCCATCGAGGTCACCGACCACAACGAGAAAAATTCACGATATTATACCCGACCGATCGCGCGCATCCCGGACGCCATCGTGTCGGCACAAAGCCTGGATGTCGATACGATATCCGGCGCGACGTTCACCAGCATCGGCATCCTCAATGCCGTCCGCGACGCGCTGACCGACGCGGTCGTTTCCGGGGAGCTGCCGGATGCGTTGAAATTGCCGGCAGGCATCAGGCACTAGAAGGTCACAGGACCAGCGTGAATCCGCCGCGCTCCCGGAAGCCGATTCTGCGATAAATGCTGCCCGCGTCGGGATTGTCATAAAACAGGCACAGCATGAGAAGCCCGTCGTCCAGGCATAACCGGCACAGACGGGACACCAGGCGGGTGGCCAGTCCCATGCGCCGGCAATCCGCGCGCGTGGCGACTCCGACGATCATGGCGGAGAGCGGGTTTTCCGCCGAGGTACAGGCGATGGCTGCCAGGCAGCCGGCCCGGTCGAACACCCCTGCGCCCCGACCGCCGTTCGCCAGGTTGAACCGGAGGTTGTCCGCCTGGTCCTTCTCCTTGCCGACATAATTTGCGGCAAATTCCTCGATGCCCGCATACAGTTCCACGGCCGCGTCCGCGTCATCCGGAGCCAGCATCCTCTCGTATAGCCCGTCGGGCAGGGGAGACAGCGCCCCGGCCACTTCGGTCAGCACGGACAGATAATCCCGCTTCACCCGCCGGTCCGGGAACCAGGGGAGAAGCTTCTCGACGGTCTCGGCCTTGCCGCAGAGGCTGTCCATACGCTGGCCGCGCAGAAACGTTCCAAGGAGATCGGCCCGGAAGCCATCGTGGTGGCTGCAGACGACATAGCTGTTCCGGTAACGCAGGAGCAGGGCGTCATAAGACTCGCTGTTCCCGTTGCCGTCCACGACAAACGCCTCGACCTGATCCCCGTCCAGCCCGTGGTTCAGGATGTCACCCAATATGAAAAGATTGTAGTCCGGTTCCCGGGCGGCATAACGGATCGCCGCCTCGCGATCCGCTTCGGTCAGTCTTCTCATAGGGGGTCTCCTCCTGTCGCCCGCCGATCCGGGCCGATTGTCTCGATATCGAGTCTATCACGCGTCCCGGCCGCATGCCTGCAAAATCCCGCGTGGTATAATGATCGCACTGAAAAATCGAGGCGAAAGAGGAACCCGACATGCCAGCATCCCCGTCGTCCACCCCCGTCAAGGAGCGGAAACCCGCGCTCCGGCTTTTATTGTCCATGCTCCGGCTTGCGCGCCCGTACTGGAAATTCATGGTCGTGACCCTGACCGTCATCCTCGTGATGACCGCCGCCCAGCTGGTGACCCCAATGGTCGTCCGCCGGATCACAGGCCTGATCAACGACCGAGCGCCCGATCTGGCCATCCGCTCCGTCCAACTGGGGTTTCTCCTGGCCGGCCTGTATGTCGTGACCGCGGCCTGCGGAGGGGCCCGGACCTATTTCGCCCACAAGTCCGCCTGGGCGTTCGTCTCGGACATGCGAATCCGCGTCTACGACCACCTGCAGGGTCTGTCCCTAGGGTATTTCCACGACCGGCAGGTCGGCCAGCTCATCGCCCGGACCATCAACGACCCGGCGAACCTGGAGATGCTGATCGCACATGTGGTGCCGGACCTGGTCATCAACTCGGTCCTGCTGCTCGGAATCTTCACGCTGCTGTTCGTGATCAATCCGCTTCTGGCGCTGATCTCGCTTGCCTTCATGCCGTTCCTGCTGATCAGCCTGTACCAGTACGCGACGAGTGTGCGTCCCCTGTTCAAGCACATGCAGCAGTCGCTGGCCGAGCTGACCGCGACGACCAGCGAGAACTACTCCGGCATCCGCGAGATCCAGGCCTTCAACCGGCAGGACATGGGATCGGAACGCATGGAACACCGCGCGCGGGACTTCACGGTCAAGGTCATGACGGCCCTGACGAAAAGCGCGCTGTACCATCCCCGGATCGAACTGTTCAACAACCTGACCACCGCGCTGGTCATGGGCGCGGGCGGCGTGCTGGCCGCGACCGGCAGGGTCCAGGTGCAGGACCTGGTCGCATTCCTGATGTATCTCGCCCTGCTGCATGGCCCTGTCGCCGCGCTCGGCCGCATGAACGAAGACCTGCAGACCGCGCTGGCCAGCATCGAGCGCATGGACGAGATCCTCAGCGAGGAGCCCCGGGTCAAGGAATCGGACGACGCGTCGGATCCCGGGCGGATGACCGGGCGCGTGGAGTTCAAAGACGTTTCATTTGGTTATCTCGAGGATATGGAGGTCCTGCGCGACGTGTCGTTCACGGTCGAGCCCGGGCGGATGGTCGCCCTGGTCGGCCCCACCGGTGCCGGCAAGACCACGGTCGCCAGCCTGCTGATGCGGTTCTATGACCCGACCTCCGGCGGGATCCTGCTGGACGGGCATCCGCTCGACCGGCTGACCACCCGCTGTATCCGGAACAACGTGAGCATTGTCATGCAGGACATCTTCCTGTTCAACGGCACGGTGGCGGAGAACATCGCTTACGGCGTTCTGAACGCCACCCAGGAGGAAATCGAGCAGGTCGCGCTGATGGCCCGCGCACACGACTTCATCCTGGAGATGCACGACGGGTACGACACCATCATCGGCGAGCGCGGCGTCAAGCTGTCCGGAGGCCAGAAACAACGGATCTCGATCGCACGCGCCCTGCTGCGCGACACCCCGGTCCTGCTGCTGGACGAGGCGACCGCCGCCGTGGACATGCAAACGGAAAAGCTCATTCAGGAGGCCATCGACGAGGTCGTCAAGGACCGCGCGACGATCGTCATCGCGCACCGCCTTTCCACGATCCGGAACGCCGACGAGATCCTCGTCATGGACAAGGGCGCAATCGTCGAGCGCGGCGCGCACGCCGACCTGCTGGCATTGAATGGACAGTACGCTAAACTCTGGGCTCAGGGCACCAGCACATAAGAGAGGCGTTGGCGAGCGCCAGGATATAGGAAAAGGCCCTCCGGTGATGGAGGGCCTTTTGTCTGTTCGGGCTTTCTGCCGTGCAGGGGGTGTGAGCCGTCCTGCGCGGCGACGGGATCCGGTCCGCTCCGGATCCCGCCTTTGATCAAAGTTTTTCGATCGCCATGAGGACAAAGTTGATAATGAACAGGACGCCCGCACCGATCAGGATCGGGTGGACTTCCTTGATCTTGCCGCGGCAAAGCTTGACGATGACGTAGAAGATGAAACCGGCCGCGATGCCGTAGGAGATGTTGTAGGCGAACGTCATGATCGTGACGGTGAAGAAAGCGGGAATGGCTTCTTCGAGGTCGTTCCACTTGATGCCCGCAAAGGATTCGGCCATCAGGATGCCGACGACGATCAGGGCGGGGGCGGTCGCCTGCGCCGGCACGATGCCGAACAGCGAGGCGAACGGGAGGCACAGGAGGAACAGGACGGCGACGACGACGGCGGTCAGTCCGGTACGTCCGCCAACGCCGATGCCCGCGGCGCTTTCCACATAGGTGGTGGTGTTGGAGGTGCCCAGCAGGGAGCCGATCGATGTGGCGGTGGCATCCGCGAAGAGCGCCTTGTCCATCTTGGACTTGAAGCCCGAGCTGTTCTCGAGGGCTTTCTCATCCGCGTCGTCGAAGATCCCGGACTTGCGGCCGGTACCGATGAACGTACCGATCGTGTCGAACGTGTCCGACAGGCTGAACGCCAGAATCGTGATGATGACCAGGAAGATCTTGCCCGGTTCATTGAACAGGGTCGAGAACCCGACATCGCCGAAGAAGGCAAAGGCGACGTCCTTGATCTCGCCGACCTTGCTGACATCGACCAGCTTTTCCGGGAGAATGGTGACACCCATCGGGATGCCGATCAGCGTGGTGGCGATGATGCCGATCAACATGGCGCCCTTGATCTTGAGCATCATGAGCACGATGATGAGAACGAGCCCGATCAGGGCCAGCAGCGCGCCTTTTTCCGTGAAGTTCACAAGGCCCGGGACGATGGAGGAGTCCGCGATGACGGTGCCGTCGTCAAGGACCAGGTTCTTGCCCGGATCGGACGTGAACTTGAGGAAGCCCGCGCCCTTGATGCCGATGTAGGCGATGAACAGGCCGATGCCGCCGCCGATCGCGAGCTGCAGGCTGTGGGGGATCGCCTTGATGATGGCCTTGCGGACTTTCGTGACGGTGATGAGAATGTTGATGATACCGCAGATGAAGACCATGGCCATGGCTTCCTGCCACTGGAATCCCAGTCCGAAGCAGACTGTGAACGTGAAGAAAGCGTTGAGGCCCATGCCCGGAGCGACCGCGTAGGGCACTCTGGCAAACAGGCCCATGATCAGGGTGCCGATCGCGGTCGCGAGGATGGTGGCGACGAAGACGCCGTTCCAGGACATTTTGGTGAGGGACAGGATGCTGGGGTTGACGAACATGATGTAGGCCATCGTGAAGAACGTTGTGAGTCCCGCGATGACCTCGGTACGGACATTGGATCCGGCCTTCTTGATTCCGAAGAATTTGTCCATAGCTACCTCCTGTGCATTGTGGTGGAAATGCGGATGAAGCCCGAAAGACACTATGGGTAGAATTATATCCGATCAGGACGTGGATAACGATCCGTTCCAGTCGTTTCCGGCAAGTTTTTGCATTTTTATGCGTGGCTTCACGAAATCCGGTACCGGGCAAGCCGTGCCGTGGATTCCGGCTGACTGCTATACTGGATCCAGATCGGCCGACCGAGCCGGACAGGGAGGAAAGTATGGGACA
>CAZNGQ010000125.1:0-7787 GCA_964572095.1 uncultured Oscillospiraceae bacterium | reverse complement strand
CTCCAGCTGCGCGGTGGTTTTCGCGACGTGGGACCCGACGACGACGAGCCCGCCGTGCCCGGCGGTTCCGGCGTCATCCGCGGGGACGAGGTCCGAGCGGTTCAGCAGCCCCTTGGCCGTCACCCCGCCGAGTACGCGCGTCAGCGCGGCGGCGGAGCGGAACAGGAACGTCCGGCCTGCCCGGACGGCGCGCAGGATCGCGGCGGATGCGACCTCGACGTCGGCGTATTCCATCGCGTCGACGATCACCTTGCCGAAATCATGGACGCCCATCAGGATCTCGGTCAGCCCGTCCACATCGAGCGCGCGGATCCGCTCCAGCGGCAGCAGCGCCACCCCCGCGGCGGGGTACGCGCCCTGCGTTTTCTCTTCGATCCACGCCCGCAGGTCCGAGCTGCGGTATCCGAACGTGCGGTCGCGCGCGAATTCCGTCTCGCCGGCGGGCACCATCACCCCGTTCTCCACGACATGGTGGACCCCGCCGACCGTCAGCCGGCCGCCCTCCAGGAAAAACGGGCACAGGATCTCGCCGTCGATGCGCCGGCCGGTCTCCGCCTCAAGCGTCCCGCGCAGCGTCTCGGTCTCCAGCGGGTAGTGGCCGCGCATCGTGGAGTCGCTCCGGGAGATGAGCAGGAACGACCGTCCGCGCGCCCGGGCCGCCGCGGCGATATCGCGGGCGAGCCCCTCGTGCAGCCGGCGGGTGTCCTCGCGGGACAGGCTGCGGGAGTTGGTCAGGATGAAAAACAGCCGGCCGGGCTCGTCGAAGCCGGCGCCGATGCTTTCCGGTGAAAAACCGGTGTAGACCGAGATGCCGTGCACGGTCTGCACGCCGGTCGGGTCGTCATCCAGCACGACGACCTTGCTGTTGTCCATCACCATCTCGGCGGCGAGCAGCGCGGCCGACGCAACCGGGTCGGGAGCGGGAAAACGCACGGCCATCTCGGCCGGGGTCACACGCCGGGCGGGGCCGCTTTCGGCACCTGGGGTCTTGAGGGGTCTGCTCATTCTTCCTCCTGGCGTCCGCGGATTTCGAGGCCTGCCGCCTTTTCGTAGTATTGCACGATCGCGGCGTGGTCGAGGTCGGCCATGCCCGCCGCGTCCAGCCAGGTGAACAGGCCGGCGAGCACCGACGTGAGCGGCATGTCCATGTTGAGGGTGGCGGCGGTTTCCATGACGTTGCGGATGTCTTTTTTATTGATGCTGATCTTGCCGCCCGGCTGGAAGTCGCGCGACAGCACCTTGGGCATCTTGGCGTCCAGCACGACGCTGCCCGCGAGGCCGCCGCGGATCGCGTCGTACACCTTGCCGGGGTCGACGCCGCCGCGGACGGCCAGCATCATGGCCTCGCCCATCGCCGCGATGCCCAGGTTCACCATGACCTGGTTGGCGAGCTTGGCCATCGAGCCCGCGCCGTGCCCGCCGACGAGGATCGCCGAGGCCCCCATGTCGAGCAGGACGTCCTTTACTTTTTCAAAAGCGTCCTCCCGGCCGCCGACCATGAAGGCCAGCGTGCCGTCGATCGCCTTGGGTTCGCCGCCGCTCACCGGCGCGTCCAGCATGATGACGCCGCATTCGCGGCACTTTTCCTCGATCTCGCGCGATGCGATCGGCGACAGCGAGCTCGTGTCGATCACGATGGTGCCGGGCTGCGCCGTCGCCAGCGCCCCGTCGGGGCAGTACAGCACCTCGCGCACCTGGGGGGCGTCCGGAAGCGACGTCAGGATGATGTCACACTCCGTGCCGATCTCCTGGACTCCGGAGGCGACGCGGGCGCCGTGCGCCGCGAGGTCTTTCATGGCTTCGGGGTTCAGGTCGTAGACCAGGAGCCCCCGCCCCTTGCGCAGCAGATTTTTGGCCATGGGTCTCCCCATGATGCCGAGTCCGATGAATCCGATTGGTTTCATGCCTTGGTCACCTCCAGGATGCTTTGCGTCAGGACACGCACGCCGAATCGCTCGATGCGCGTCTCCCCGATGAGACGTTCGCCCGTCAGCCGGTCGGAAAACGGTTTTTTCATGATGATCGTCGTGTCTTCGCCGTAATTGAGGACAAAATACAGGGCTTCGTCGCCGGTCCCGCGCACCGCCAGCTCGCAGCCGGCGGGCGGCTCGAGCAGGGCGTTGTACGGGGAGGCAAAGCCGAGTTTTTCCAGGAAAACCCGTGCGGCGGGCGCCGTGAAACCCGCGCCGAACAGGTAGGCGGTCCCGTGCCCGACCGAACGAGCGGTCAGCGCGGGGGCTTCGCGCAGGCGGCCGTCGGTGTACCACGCGAGGACCTTGGTGCCCGCTCCGTCTTCCGGCTCGAGCATGTCGTTCCACAGCGCGGCGTCAAGCTCCTCCCCGTCCCAGTCCGCATGCACCGGCGCGTCCCCGGCCGTCAGCATGCTGCCTTCGGACACCGTCGCGCCGCACAGCCCGGCAACCGGTCCGGGCGCGGGCGCCATCGGGCAGTGACCGCGCAGGTCCTTGTAGCCGGTGCGCGCGCCGAGGATCAGCCGGCCTCCGGCGGCGACGTAGCGCTCCAGCGCCTCCGCCCGCCCGGGCGTCAGGATGCAGGCGTGCGGGCAGACGACCAGGCCGTACCGGGCGAGATCCTCCGCCGTGAGTTTTTCATCCAGATAGACGATGTCATAGGGGGTATGGGTGGTCTGGAACGCCTCGAACCACGCGGACTCGCTTGCCCGGCGCATCGGTCCGTGCCAGATGTCGTCCTCGCCGTCCCACAGGTTGTCGTAGTCCCGCAGCAGCGCGACGTCGGCACATACGGGCGTGCCGGCCAGCCCGTCCAGCTTCGCCGCGTCGCGGATCGTGCGGGCGGCCTCGGCGAGCCGGCGGGTGTCGCGGTTGTCGTAGTCCAGGATGCCGTGCCAGTAGATCTCGGTGCCGAACGTCGCGGTGCGCCACCGGAAGTAGCTCACGAAATCCGCGCCGTGCGCGATGGACTGGAACGTCCACAGCCGCATCTGGCCCGGCAGCGGGGCGCGCGCCGCCATGCGCGTGACCCAGCCGTTGGCGCCGCTCTGCTGCTCCATGACCCCGAACAGCGGCGAGAACGCGCGGACGTTGGCGAGGTTCCAGCTCCACTTGCGGTCCGCCAGGTCCGCGGCCGGGCCGTCGACCATGCCGGAGCCGAAGTTGGGGTAGGAGTCGTAGCAGATGTTGTCGACCGCGTGCCCGACCAGCGCGTTGTAGTCGAGGTGGCCAAACATCCCGTTCGTCGTGATGAACCGGTCGGCGGGCACGTTTTCCCGCAATGCCTCGTACTGCAGGCGGCAGTACGAGACCGCGCTCGCGGAAAAGAACCGCTTCTCGTCCAGCCGCATGTGCGGGTTGAACCCGACGCGGCCGCCGACGCAGCGCGACAGGTACACCTGCCCCCAGTCCGTATAGGTCTGGTTCCAGAACACGGTTCCCCATGCCTCGTTCAGGGCGTCGAGGTCGCGGTATCTCGTTTTGAGATATTCCCGGAACGCCGCGTGGTCGGCCATGGAATAGAACACGTCCGTTTCACAGTTGAGCTCGTTGTCGATCTGCCAGCCGATGATCGAGGGGTGGCGACCGTAGTGCTCGCCCAGCTTTTGCGCGATGAGCCGGGATTTGTCACGCCAGACCGGCGCGTTGTAGTTGTAGTGCCGCCGCATGCCGTGCGCGAACGGCGTTCCGTCCATGTCGGCGTTGAGGACCTCGGGGTACTTGTCCGTCAGCCAGGCCGGCGGGGTCGCGGTCGGGGTGCAGAAGATCGCGTGGATGTCCGGAAACTCGGATAGAAGCGCCAGGAAGCGGTCGAAAAACCCGAACGTGAATTCTCCTTCGCGCGGCTCGAACAGACTCCAGGCGAACTCCGCGATGCGGATGACGGAGAAACCCGCCGCGCGCATGCGCTCGAGGTCGGAACGCCAGAGCGCCTCCGGCCAGTGCTCGGGGTAGTAGCAGACGCCGAATGTGAGTCGGTCCATGGGGATGGCGTTTTTCACGGGTTCTCTCATGGTGATCGCCTCCGTATGCCGGCGCGGGAAGCGCCTGTGCTGGTACCCTTATTGTATCCTAGAAAGCCGGCGGGGGTCCGGTCTTGCGCGAGATCCGCGCGAGAAGTAGAATGAACCGGACACCGATTTTGTCTGGCGAAAGGAGGAAGCGTCATGAGCCGGAACCACCCGATGGACCAGCGGTCCGGCATATTCTCCTATCGCTTCGTCCTGGCGCATGATTCCGCCCCGGCCAGGGAGTTGTCCGCCCTTTTGGAGGGCCGCGTTGCGGGAGATCCCGGATGAAATGGAATGTTGCCCTTTCGGGGGCTCTTCTTCATCCAATCCGCGTTGCCGGCAGTCCATACAGACTGGCCGGGTTTTTCTTTTTTGGGGGAAAATCCCCGGCGAAAAACCCAATGTACCGCATTACACAATGCGGTGCCGCTGAAAATGCGGCTGGAGATAAAAAATGAACATCCGACCTTATCTCGCAACCGCTCAAATGGCGATGCGCCAAAAACTCAACGAGGGCCTCGTCGCGCTGCTCCCCCGCATCCTGGCCATCCTCGCGCGGCTTGTTCCGCTGCTGGTCATCTGGCGGGTCGTCATGAGCCGCGGCGTCGACGTCGACATGACCCTGGCGCAGATGCTGTCGTATACCCTGGCCGGCGCGCTGCTGGCCGATCTGCTGGAAGTCCAGACCGTGCTGTCGGCCTGGAACTACAGCGGCGAGCTGACGAGCCTGTACCAGCGCCCGATGTCCATCTTCGGCCACGTCATCGCGCAGACGGCCGGCGGATGGGCGCCGCTCCTGCTGTTCTTTTCGCTGCCGGTACTCCTGCTCGCCCCGCTGGTCGGCATCGACACGCTGCCGGCCTCGCCGTGGTTTCCCGGCAGCCTTCTGCTGGGCACGTCGCTGGGCTTTGCCGTCGATTTCCTGTTCAGCTGTCTGACCATCCGCATGCGGGGCATGTCCTGGCTCGTCCATGTCATCCGCATGGCCATCCTTTCCCTGCTGTCCGGGGCGGTCATCCCGTTCCGGCTGATGCCGTTCGGGCTGGAGCGCATCCTGGACCTGCAGCCGCTGGGCAGCCTGGCGGGCGCGCCGCTGTCCCTGTTCGTCGGGACGGGCGACCCCGCTCGGGTCCTGCCGCTTCAGGTGTTCTGGAACCTGGTCCTGTGGCCGCTGGCGATCGCGGGCTTTGCCCGGTCTAAAGAGAGGATGACGAGCTATGGCGGGTAAAGTGAGCCGATTCGCGCGGGTGCGGCACGGACTCCGGCGGTTATGCGGGCTGTACGCGCTGTACGCGAAAATGGACTTCGCCTGGCTGCTGCGCGATACGACGACCGCGCTGCTGGCGGTCCTGTCCGATTTTATCTCGCAGATCGCCGGAATCACCGGGGTGTTCCTCGTTGCCTGGCGGTTCGACGGGATCGGCGGCATGGGCCGGTACGAGGTGCTGTTCATGCTGGCGTACGCGACGCTGCTGCAGGGGCTGTTCATGCTGTTTTTCAACGGGGGGAACACCGGCCACCTCAGCCGCCGCATCGGCCGCGGCCAACTGGAGCACATGATGGTCCAGCCGGTCCCGATCGGCGTCCAGCTGCTGACCGAGGGGTTTCTGCCGGTTTCGGGAAACAGCGGGCTGCTGGCCGGGCTGGTCCTCGCGGGCGTTGCGGTCTCGCGGCTGGGACTGCCGGTCACGCCGGCGTGGCTGCTGGCGTTCGCCGGTCAGCTCGCCGCCAGTCTGGCGATTTTCATCGGGCTGATGTACCTCGCGTCCACGGTGGCGTTCTACGCGCCGGTAGCCGCGGAGGAAATCACCTCGGACGTGTTCAACACCGCGACCCGGCTGTCCGGCTTTCCGCTGTCCGATCTGCCGAGGCCGGCGCAGGGGATCCTGCTGACGGTCCTCCCGGCCGGGCTGCTCGCCTGGTTTCCGGCGCTCACGCTGCTCGGGCGGTCGCCGCTCGGGCTGTCCGCGGTTTTCCCGTACGCATTCGCTGTAGGGCTGTCCGCCCTGACGTCGCTTTTAATAAGGAAAGGATGGGAGCATTATGCCAAGCAAGGATCGCCCCGATACTCTTCCAGCGGACATCGACGATAAGGTAAGTGATTCGTTTAAAAGGTCCCAGGACATCGAAGATAGAAGAAGTAATTCCGCCGACGCGCTCGCCGTGCGGCATGTCACCAAGACGTTCGAGCGGCGGGAACGCGCCAACGCCGGCGAAGGGGTGCTGCGCGGGCTGCTCCATCCTCGCAAATCCGTCTTGACCGCGCTGGACGACGTCTCGTTTTACGTCTCCCGCGGCGAGTTTGTCGCGTATGCCGGTCCGAACGGTGCCGGCAAGAGCACGACGATGAAGCTGCTGTGCGGAATGCTGATGCCTGGCGCCGGCGACGTCCGCGTGCTGGGTCTGTCCCCGCGCAGGAATCGCGTTCGGCTGATGCGCCGGATCGGCGTGCTGTTCGGGAACCGGACGGAACTGTGGTGGGACCACCCCGTTTTACAAAGTTTCGAGTGGAAGCGCGTCGTGTGGGACATCCCGGACGACGTCTACCGCGAGAACCTCGCGATGGTCACGGAACTGCTCGACCTGTCCGGGCTGCTGCATACGTTCGCCCGCGAGTTGAGCCTCGGGCAGCGCATGCGCGCGGACCTTGCGATGATGCTGCTGCACTCCCCGGAACTCATCCTGCTGGACGAGCCCACGCTGGGCCTGGACGTGGTCGCCAAGCGGCAGATGATCGGGTTCCTGAAAACACTGAACCGTGAGAAAGGCGTCACGATCCTCGTCACCAGCCACGACATGGACGACCTGGAGGAAATGGCGCAGCGCGTGCTCATGATCTCCGCGGGGCGGATCGTCTACGACGGCGGCTTCGACGGGCTGCGGCGGATATCCGGCAGCCTGTCGCGGCTGTCGCTGACGATGGCGGACGGGCGCGCGCCGGCCCTCGACGGTGCGCGGCTGCTGTCCGCGGAGCGCGGAGTGTACGAGTTCGAGGTCGACCTGGGCCGGATTCCGGTGACGGAGCTGCTGCTGCGCGTGTCCCGGATCGACGACGTCCGCGATGTGGAACTGCGCAAGGCGCCGATCGAGGAGGTCATCGCCGGGCTGTACCAGGCCTGGAAAACGCCCGTCGCCGACGGGTGACGGAAAAACAATGGTATAGTGAAAACAGAAATCTTCATGAGAAACGTCCGCGGACGTTCACGACAAGGCAAGGGGGATCCAGCCATGGCCTGCAACCTTCTGATCGGGGGCGCCGCCGGACAAGGCATCGACACCACGGCGGCCATCCTGGAAAAACTGCTGAAACGTTCCGGCTATCATGTGTTTACGACCCGGGACTTCATGTCCCGCATCCGAGGCGGCCACAATTTCACCCAGATCCGGTTCGGCGACCAGCCCCTGGCCTCGCACGCCATCGCGCTGGACGGCATCGTCGCCCTGGACGACACGGCGGCGGCGCTGCACACGGACCGGCTGGTTCCCGAGGGATTCCTGCTGTGCGACGACCACGTCGCGACGCAGGACCCCCGCGCCCTCCGGCTGTCCATGGCGGCCATGGCCAAGGAGATCGGCAATCCCCGCGTCGCGGGCAGCATCGCCGCGGGCGCGCTGCTCCGGCTGTTCGGGTTGCCGCTGGACCGGGAAGGGATCGGGGCGGTCCTGGCCGGATTCGTCAAGCCGGACCTGGCCGGGATCAACCTCGACGCGTTCGCCCGGGGCTACGACGCCGTGGAGACGCGGCTCGCCTGCCCGCCCGGCGACGCGGCGGACCGGATGATCCTGTCCGGCAGCACCGCGATGG
>CAZNGQ010000124.1:0-7805 GCA_964572095.1 uncultured Oscillospiraceae bacterium | reverse complement strand
GGTAGGCGGCCACGGCGGCCGATACACAGGGAGTAAATGCGGCCAGCGCCGACGATGCGGTAAAAACCGGAACCATGGTTTCACCTCCGTCCATTTACAAGAATGGTACCATGTCCATGGCGGATTGCGCCCCGCTTGGCCGGAGGCTACAATAGAATGCAACTGCCGAAACGGCAGACGGCCGACTCGGAGGAGGACAGATGGTCCGCGACTTTTTTATCAGTATTTTTGTAGGTGCGGGAGCGATCGCGCCGGGATTGTCCGGCGGTACGCTGGCGATCATCATGGGACTGTACGAGCGCTGCATCGCGGCGATCGGCAGCCTGTTCAAGACCCCGGTCAAGTCCATCCGGATGCTGCTGCCGGTCGGCGCCGGCGTGGTCGTCGGCATCGTCGCGTTCAGCACGGCCCAGAAGCTCCTGCTGGGAAACTACCTGATGCAGACGATGTTCTGCTTCATGGGCCTGATCATCGGCTCGCTGCCGTTCCTGTTCCGGGAGGCGAACGAGAAAGACCCGATCACCCGGAAGAACGCGATCACCCGGATCATCCCGTTCGTGGTCACGTTCGCGCTCGGCATCCTTCTCACGGTCCTGGACCGCATCCCGATCGACATCACCCCGGTGGCGCTCGCCATGAGCCCGGTCGTTTTCATCCGGCTGATGTTCATCGGGGTCCTGATCGCGGCATCCCTGATCATCCCGGGCATCAGCGGCACTGTGCTGCTGGTGATGATCGGGCAGTACGGCCTCGTGCTGAACGCGGTGTCGGACCTGAAAAACATCCTGAAACTGCCCATGGCCTCGCCGGAGATGATCCAGGGGATGGTCGACAACATCCTGGTCCTGGTTCCGCTGACACTGGGCGCGCTCGGCGGCGGACTGCTCTTCGCGTTCCTGATCAACTTCCTGTTCAAGCGCTGGCACGGCGTGACCTACGCCGGAATTCTCGGTTTCGTCACGGGTTCCGTTTTCGCCCTCTATCCGGTCGACGAGAACGTCGGCATGAACGCGGACACGTACGTCAGCATCGCCCTGATGCTGGCCGGGATCGTCCTGGCCTACTGGTTCAGCACACTCGAGAGACGGAGGAAACAACGATGATCATCACGGACATCCGGACTTTTCAGGTCCAGACCGAGCGGCAGACCTGGCTGTTCGTCAAGGTGCTTACCGACACCGGCCTCTTCGGCTGGGGGGAAGCGTCGGTCGAAGGCCAGACGGACGCGGTCGAGCAGGCGATCCATGTGCTGGCGAAACGCAGCGTCGTCGGGGAGGATCCGCTCCGGATCGAGTACCTGTGGCGCAAGATGTACCACCATGGGTTCTGGAAAGGCGGGTTCATCTACATGTCCGCCATCAGCGGGATCGACATGGCGCTCTGGGACATCCTGGGCAAGCATCATGGCGTCCCGGTCCACCAGCTGCTGGGCGGGCGGGTCCGCGACCGGATCCGTACCTATACGCACGCCGCGAACGCGGAGCTGGCGGGACGCTGGGTCGAGGCGGGGTTCGCCGGAATCAAGACCGGCGGCGGAACCCCGGGGGAGATCTGCGACGACGACCGCTGCCTGGGCTTGCTGGACGACAAGCTGGCCGCCATCCGCCGATCGATCGGCGACCGGGTGCTCGCCATCGACAACCATGGGCAGGCGGTGCCGGCCATGGCGATCCGTCAGCTCGAGGTCGCGTCCCGATACCATCCGTATTTCTTTGAAGAACCCATTCCTCCGGAGAACGGCATGGAGTACCAGCGCGTCCGCGCGAACTCGTACGGGGTCCCCCTGGCGGCCGGCGAGCGGCTGTACTCCCGGTTCGACTGCCGCGACCTCATCGAAAACCAACTGGTCGACTACATCCAGCCGGACATCTGCCATTGCGGCGGTATTTCCGAGATCCGCCGGATCGCCGCCTATGCGGAGGTCTACCACATCCGGTTCGCCCCGCACAACCCCAACGGTCCGGTCGCGACGGCGGCAAGCCTGCAGGTCGCGGCCGCGACGCACCATTTCGACATCCTGGAGTTCGCGGCGGCGTCGGTCTACACCCGCAGGGACCTGTACGAGCTGGACCTCACACCCGTCGACGGTTACTTTCCGATCCCGGACGGCCCCGGCCTGGGGATCGAACTGGACGAGTCGAAATTCCCGCTCTATCCAGGCAACGGGATCCAATACAACCCCCGGTACCGGCCGGACGGATCGGTCGCGGAGATCTAGCGGGAAACGCCGGCCCGATGGGGGATTTCCCTGACCGAGAGATCCCGGGTGTGCCGGGTTTCCTCCCAAACCACGGTCTTGTGAAAAAGTGCCAGAACCTGCAGCGGAATCCAGGAGAGCATGAACAGGGGAAAAGCGAGAACGCTCTTGAGGATCCGGCGGTCGTGCCGGGTGTATCGGAACGCGACGCCTGCGGCGAACGCCGCGGAGCCGGTATAGGCGGCAAGCCCTCCGAGCAGGGAGGCCTGCAGCTGCATGGCCGTGGACGACACCCCGCCGGCCAGCGCGATCGACCAGGTGAACAGGAGCAGAAACAGGGACAACGCCTGGGCAAGCGGTGCCATCAGGAACATCGACGCGTCGAGTCGCAGCGGCCAGGCCGCACGCCCGCGCCAACGGAGCAGGTCCCGCAGCTGAAGGCGGGCCACCTGGACGATTCCGCTGCACCAGCGTTTGCGCTGGATCATGGATTCCCGCAGGGAGAGCGGCTCCTCGTCGTAGGCGACCGCAAGCGGTACCCACGAGACCCGTTCTCCGGCGAGCGCGAGCTGCGCCGCGAACTCCGCGTCTTCGGTGATCGTGCCGGTCCGCCAACCGCCGAGCTTTTCCAGCACGTCCCGGTGAACCGCGAACCCGGTGCCCACAAGTTTCGCTGACAGTCCGCACGCCGCCCGCGCCCGGTTGAACAGAACACCAAACATCCCGAAATACAGGGAGTAACAGCCGGACACCCAGGAGTCGTACGGGTTTTTCGCCTCGTTTCGGCCCTTGGCGACGCGCGCGCCTGCCTGGAATGCCTTGTCCAGTTCCGCCAGGAACCGGCGGTCCGCGAGATTGTCCGCATCGAACACGACAAACGCGTCGTACGGATCCGGACCCGCCATGAGCTTCCCGAAGGCTTCGCGCAACGCATCCCCTTTGTTCCGAACCGGTCCCGCGCATCGGATCACGCGGGCCCCGGCTGCGGCTGCGGCGCCGGCGGTGTCGTCGGTGCAGTTGTTCGGGACGACGCAGATGTCGTACAATTCGCGGGGATAGTCCTGGCAGAACAGGCTGTCCACCAGGCGTCCGACGACCGCGACCTCGTTCCGTGCCGGAATCACGACCGCGAACCGGGTGGAAGGAGTCGCGTCGGGATACGATGACGGTTTCCGCAGGGCGAAGACCGCGACAACCAGGAAGTAGGCGCTGAACACGTTGAGCGCGAGGCCAAGGACCAGAATGGCATAGTGGATCAACATAGGGACCTCCGTCCTGTTTCGAGCGGGATTTGCGCCCAGTGTAGCAACCGCGCCTTAAGGGGAACCGAGGCAAACCTTTACGATTTTCATAAGATCGGCGGATTAAGGGATTCTTAAGGATTTTCACGGCAGGATCCCAAACAATCCCGCCTATACTGGCGGAGGAAAGGCGGGACAGCATGAACAACATCCTGATTTGCGACGATGACAAGGACATCGTGTCCGCTCTGCGGATCTACCTGTCGACCGAAGGATACCGGCTGTTCGAAGCCGTCAACGGCGCGGAGGCGGTCGAAGCCGTCCGCCGGAACGATATCCAGCTGGTTCTGATGGACGTCATGATGCCCGGGATGGACGGGATCTCGGCCACCGCGAAAATCCGGGAAACGTGCAATGTCCCCATCATCCTCCTGACGGCTAAAAGCGAGGACGCCGACAAGGTGTTGGGGCTTCACGTCGGTGCCGACGACTACATCACCAAGCCGTTCACCCCGATCGAGCTGCTGGCGCGCGTCCGGTCCCAGCTGCGGCGATACACCCGGCTGGGCGGACAGGTCGTGCGTTCCGGACGGTGCCAGGTCGGCGGGATCGAACTGGACGACGAGACCCGGACCGTGACCGCGGACGGAGAGGCGGTTTTGCTGACTCCGACGGAGTATGGCATCCTGAGGCTCCTGATGCAGCATCCCGGTCGGGTGTTCTCCACCGCGCAGATCCACGAGACACTCTGGAATGAAAACACCAACGGCTCCGCAGCGGCGGTCGCGGTCCACATCCGCCACTTGCGGGAGAAGCTCGAGATCAACCCCTCGGACCCGCGATACCTGAAAGTCGTCTGGGGAGTCGGTTACAAAATCGAAAGCAGGGAAGTCAAATGAACAGGATCACCGGAAGTCTCCCGGCCAAAATCGCGGCGGTCTTCCTCATCACCGCGGCGTTCGTCCTTCTGGCCGGGTCGGGGCTCGGGGTCGGTTACCTGTACTCTGAAGGATATTACGGGGACAGCGACTCCTATTATGAATCCCAGTCCTGCGTCAATACCGCCCATTACATGTCGTTCGATGTCGCCCGCCAGTTCGCCGGAATCGTCGTGGATGACGAATGGCTGCAGTGGTACACGCGGGAGCGCACCAATCTGGCATTCGAAATCGTGCGGACCTCGGATCCGGACACCGTCCTGGCCCGGAACTATGTCCCGGACGCGGCCGGATACCGTGCGGAAGCGGAATGGGAGGGGTATACCGTGCGGTACGCGGTCAGTGACCCGCTGACCGCCGACGATTCGTTCCGCGCGAACCATGCCGCCTACCGGATACTTTACCCGATGCGGTGGCACCTGATCGGAGCCTGCGCGGCCGGTGCGGTGTCCTTCCTGGCCTTGCTGGCGTTTCTGATGTGTGCCGCAGGCCGCCGCCGCCATACGGAGGAGACCGTTCTGCGCATGGCGGACCGGATCCCGCTCGACCTCTACGCGGCGGGCGCGTTCGCCATCGTGGGGTTCCTTGCCTTCCTGGCGTTCGACAATCCGGTTTTTGGCAGCGCCATCGAGTTCATCCTGGTCGGAAGCGCGGCCGTCGCGGCGTTCCTGGTGCTGTTGTGCCTCCTGATGACCGTGACGGTGCGGGTCAAGGCCGGACGGTGGTGGCGGAACACGTTGGCGTTCATTCTGCTCCGGTTCGTCTGGCGGATCCTGCTTGCGGTCGGCCGGAACGTTCCGTTGGCCTGGAAGACCGCGGCGGTGCTGGCCGCGGCGGCGCTTGTGCAAACGGTTCTCTCGGTCGTTGCCTTCGATGGGTACGGGACGGAGGGCATAGCGCTTCTCCTGCTGTTTGGATTCGACCTGGCGCTGCTGGCGGCCGCATGCCGGGTGTCGGTCGACATGCAGCGGCTCCGCAAGGCCGCGGTACGGCTCGCGTCCGGCGAGACCGGACCTGTGGCCGAGACCTCGAAGCTGTTCGGGGAATTCCGCCGGCACGGGGAAAACCTCAACCGCATCGGCGACGGCATGAACCGCGCGGTGGAGCTGCGCATGAAAAGCGAGCGCCTCAAGACCGAGCTCATCACCAACGTGTCGCACGACATCAAGACCCCGTTGACTTCGATCGTCAGCTATGTCGACCTGTTGAAAAAAGAAGGTCTGGAAGGCCAGTCTGCGGAGTATCTGGAGGTTCTGGACCGCCAGTCCCAACGCCTCCGCAAACTGACCGACGACCTGGTTGAAGCGTCCAAGGCCTCGACCGGAAACCTGCCAGTGGCACTGGTTGCGACAGACTTGCGCGAAGTCGTCAGCCAGGCTGTCGGCGAGTATGCGGAACGCCTGGAAGCCGCGCGGCTGGATCCGGTCGTGTCCGTGCCGGAAACCGGCGCCCTTGTGATGGCGGACGGCCGCCTGATGTGGCGCGTCCTGGACAACCTGCTCGGGAATGCGTTGAAATACTCCCTACCCGGCACACGGATCTACATCGAAGTGCGGGAGACGGGCGGGGAAACGGTTTTCAGCATCAAAAACATTTCGGCGGTGCCGCTCAACGTCGAGGCTTCGGAACTGATGGAGCGGTTTGTCCGCGGGGACACCGCCCGCTCAACCGAGGGGAGCGGACTGGGACTCAACATCGCGCGGAGCCTGCTGGAACTCCAGCACGCACGGTTCGCGCTTGTGGTCGACGGAGACCTGTTCAAGGCCGAGATCCGGTTTTCCAAGGTATAATGACAGGATACCGGACCGGACGGAGTGTGAATGGATATGCCCCGACTTTCCCTGTGTATCGAACCGATCCTCAAGGAACTCCCCCTGACCGACCGCATCCGGATCGCGGCCGACGCCGGTTTCGAGGCGGTCGAGTTCTGGGAACCCGCCGGCAAGGACCTGGCTGGCCTCGCGGCGGCGGCTTCGGCCAGCGGCGTGGCGATCATCGCCTGCCTGTTGAATGAAGCATGGGCAAACCCGCTATCCCAGCCCTCCGACCGTTCAGCGGCCAATCTGCGCCGGTCGATCGACAAAGCCCGGGAACTTGGCTGCCGGACCTTGATCGGGTTGTCCGGCAACGAATCCGGGTCCCCTGACGTCCAGAAGGCCGACCTTATTGAAAACCTGAAGCCGCTGGCGGACCTGCTGATACAGGCCGATATGACGCTGGTACTGGAGCCGTTGAACTCGCGGATCGATCACAAGGGATATTTCCTGGATTCCTCCGCGACCGCCTTCGAGGTCGTCCGGGCGGTCGGCTGCCCCAACATCCGCATCCTGTACGACGTGTATCATATGCAGGTCATGGAGGGAAACCTGCTGGCGACCATCACGGACAATCTCGACTGGATCGGACATTTCCATGCGGCCGGCGTGCCCGGCCGCCACGAGCCGATGATGGGGGAGATCCACTATCCTTGGCTCCTGGAACGGATCGACGCGCTGGGATACGACCGGCATGTCGGGCTGGAATATTGGCCGACATATGACCACCGCCAATCGATCGCGGACTGCCGTACGCATATGCAAAGCCGCAGCATGGAAGGGAATCCAATATGAAAGACCGCATCATCATGTTTTCGTTCGGGTGCCTGTTGTTCGTTCTGGGGCTCTTGCTGAACCGACGGGAGTCGAAGCTGTTCGACGACCCGGTAGGCACCAGCGCCAGGGTGGTCGGATTCGATGAATCCCTGTCGATCGACCGGCTGACCATGTATACGATGCGCGTTGTATACACCCTGTCCGACGGCACGACGATCCAGGCTCGGGAGCAAAGCTCCGCCAACAACAGAAAGCACGAGCTCGGTGCCGAGCTCGACATTCAGTACAGCAGGGGAAAGCCCGACCTGTTTGTCGTCCGCGGCGACAAGAGCCGGAAACACGCCATCATCGGCATAACAGTCGCCGGCCTTGTGATGATGGCGGTTTTTGGCTATATGATACTAAGCGGCTGGCAGCCGCAGGACTAATCCGGTTTCCGGACTCTGGCGGCGACGTATTTCACCGAATGGACAACGCCCATGACAGGACCCAGGACCAGGATCATCACAACGAACAGGAAAACCGCGATTCCGATGCTCCCGGCCCCGGCCAGGATATTGTTCACGACAAAACCCCAGGTCGACTTGAAGCCGACGGCCAAGAAGAAGAAGTAAATGGCATACAGCATATCGGCCTCCCTCGTGCGCTAATTCATCTCTCTGAGCTGGACTTCGTACGGATCGAGCATCTCATACACTTTACCGGTGTCCTGGGTTACAAAAAACCAGCCGATATTCTCCTGATTGATGCTGTCGCCGGTCTTGGTCTCAATGAAGACCCGGATACCTCTTGAGCAAGGCCAATAAAATATCTATAAGCATCAACACCCTTCTTTTCT
>CAZNGQ010000123.1:0-7812 GCA_964572095.1 uncultured Oscillospiraceae bacterium | reverse complement strand
TTTTCCGTCTCGCAGGAACACGGGGACACGCTCCAGCGGGGCGTCTACCGTTACGGTCGTGCCTCCCGGATATCTCGTCCCTGTGTAGGGATCCGTCCATGAGGCACCGCTGGGAAGGGCGACCGTCCGTGAGCGCGCACCAGCTTCAATGACCGGTGCGACCAGCAGGTCCGGCCCGAACATGTATGCGTCCGAAACTTTCCAGGTCTGCGGATCGTCCGGGAAATCGTAGAGCAGCGGACGCATGACCGGGGTGCCGGTCTCGGCCGCGGTCTTCATCTGCTCCATGATGTAGGGGATCAGCCGGCCGCGGAGGGCGATGTAGTCGGTGAGGATTCCGTAGTTGTCCTCGCCATAACTCCACACTTCGTTGGGACCACCAGAGCGGTTGTAGGAATTCGGATCGTATTTGTTGACGTTTTTGTACGGCAGGCGGTACCCGTGCAGGCGGAAAATCGGGCAGAACACCCCGAATCCGAACCAGCGGACCAGCAGCTCGCGGAACGCCGGGTCGTCCGGGTCTCCGTTGAAGAACCCCCCGATATCGGTGGTCCACCAGGGCACGCCGCTGAACGAGAAGTTCAGGCCGGCCTTGATCTGCCTGCGCAGGCTGTCGAACGTCGAGGCGATGTCGCCGGACCAGACCACCACGCTGTGCCGCTGGGACCCCAGCCAGGCGCAGCGGAGCAGGTTGACCACCTCGGGCTCGCCTTGATCCTTGAGTCCGTCGTAGAACGTCTGGGCATAGAAGTAAGGATAGATGTTGGACACTTCGGATCCGTTGCCGAGATAGTACCGGACATTGTCATAGTGATAGGGATTGAGGCTGGGCTCGGATTCGTCCAGCCAGAACATCCGGATGCCGTGTTCGTAGTAGTTTCTGCGTACGGTCTCCCAGACGAACCTGCGCGCGCCGGGATGCGTGGCGTCATAGAAATTGTCGGCGCCATGCATGATCTTGAACAGCGAGGTCCCCCGCTCGGCCCGCAGCAGATAATTCTTGTCGCGCATGTGGAGGTAGTTTTCGCTGCGGGTATCCACGGTCGGCCAGATGGACACCATGAGCCGGATCCCCATGGACGCGAGTTCCTCGACCATGGCCTTGGGATCCGGCCAGCGGGTCGGGTCGAATTTCCATTCGCCCTGGGCGGTCCAGTGGAAGTAGTCGCAGACGATGACGGAAACCGGGATTCCGCGGCGCTTGTATTCCCGCGCGACTTCCAGCAGTTCTTCCTGAGTCTCGTACCGAAGCTTGCACTGCCAAAACCCTGCTGCCCACTCGGGCAGTACAGGGGCGCGGCCGGTGATCTCCGTATAGCGGTACATGATGGCGGCCGGCGTATCGCCGGCGATTATGAGGTAGTCGATCTGCTTGGCGGCATCGGCGTGCCACATCGTATGGTTGTCGACGAATTCGACACGGCCGACGGCAGGGTTGTTCCACAAGAACCCGTATCCCTTGCTCGAAACCGCAAAGGGTACGGTGCATTTGGTGTTTTTCTGTTCGAGCGGGATGACGGTCCCCTTCAATTCAAAACAATCATTTGGGTCTTGGCCCATCCCATGGAAACGCTCCTGGGGATCGGCCTTGAAATACAGGTCGATGGCAAAAGCCTCGCTGGACTTGGCGTCATATTCCCGGGCGCGCCGCAGCGGGATGGTGAATTCGCGCTCGTCGATCCAGGACTCGCGCAGCAGGGACTTGCCGGTATGGTCGAAGTAGTCGACGGTGCCATCGCCCCAGACTTCAGCCGATATCTTTCCGTTTCGGATAATGGCCTTCTGCTCCGTGATTTCGATCGAGGATTGGTCCTCGCCCGGCGGAAGCAGGGTCCAGTCGAGATCCGCCTGGATATGAAGGCTTTTGGATGCCCGAAAGCGAAGGCTGTCCAGCCCGTATGGCTCCAGCCACATGACCTCGCCCTCTCCCTCCCAGTAAATCCGTTTGCCTTCCACCCAACCGTTGCCGGTGAATGGCGGCCGATCAAATCTACCCATTGGTTCCTTCCTTTCCGATTGCCTGTATCATGCGGCCGACCGGCGCCTGCCGGGTCCCTCCGCGGGGGATAGGGCCGACAGGGCCGGTCGGTCATGACTGTTCGAACAGATTCAAAATATTATTTCAACGAGTTGTTGATGACCGTGATCTTGTCGGCGGCTGTCTTCATGGCCTGTTCCGCGGTCGCTGCGCCGGAGAGGCTCAGCTGGATGGCTTCCTGGATGGCGGCGGAAAGTTCCGGCCACTTCGGGTGCGGTCCGCGGGGAACGGCATAGGCCAGCTGCTCGATGAAGACCTTCATGACGGCATTGTTCGGATACTGCTGTTCCGCAGTGGCGTTGGAGTGGGGAGACAAGGTGGAGTTCGACACGTTGAACTTGATGTTGTTCTCGGTCTTGAGGAACCAGCTGACAAAATCCCAGGCGACGTCAACGTTCTTGCAGGATTTGGTGATGCCGATGTTCTCGCCGCCGAGGCTCGACGCGTAGGTTTTGTCTTTCGGGATGTAGACGCAGGTGTACTTCAATGTGGGAGCGTCCTTGGCCATGTTGGTAATGTGCCAGGGTCCGTTGACCATCATCGCGGCGTTGCCTGAGGCAAACTGTTTCTCGACGTCGTTCTGTGTCCAGTTGATGCACTCGGCGCTGATGTATTTGCTCTTGACGAGACTGGTGACGAAGTTAAGCGCCTTGACGCCTTCCGCCGAGCCGACGCTGTTGACGTTCGCGCCTGCGGATTGCAGGAATGGAAGGAACTGGAAGGTCGCTTCTTCGTTCTTGACCGCGGAGATTGCCAACGGATAGACTGCGGAATTCTTGGCCAGCAGGGTCGCGCAGGTCTGCTCCAGCTCGGCCCAGGTGGTCGGAAGCTTGGTGATTCCGGCTGCCTTGATCATTTCATCGTTGGTCCAGAGCGCGAGGCAGTTGCTGCGCATGGGAAGCGTATACTGCTTGTCCTTGTATGTGCCGGAGTTCAGCGGCCCGGGCTGGAACTTGTTGTCATCCCATCCTTTGAACCGATCCGTGATGTCCACGAACATGCCCATGGCACAGTACGATGCGCTGTCGGGGTTGTCGATCATCGCCAGGTCGGGAAGCTCGCCCGAGACGACCCCAAGCGTATACTGCTTGAGCAGTTCGGCACGGGGGATATACTGCTCGGTGATCGTGGCTTTGCCGGTGGCGAGCGCGTTGTACTCCTTGATCAGCGCGGACATCGCGTCGTAGGTAGCTGCGGAGTAGTAATGGAACCAGGTGAGTGCGACTTTTTCCGCGGGAACGGCGGCCGTTGTCGTACCCGCCGTGGTTGCGTTTGCCGTGGTCGCGTTTGCCGTGGTCGGCTTGGCTGTCGTTGTGGCGGCAGGCGTTGTTGATGCGCAGGCCGGCAGCAGGGCCGCGACCAGGAGCAGCATCAGGATGACAGATAGGATCCTTTTCATTCTCGTTCCTCCTTGATTCATTGTGTTCATGTTCTGTTCGGACTCCCCTTTTATTGACTGCGTCGGCTTCCCGTCCTTCCGACGCCGGGAACCAAAGTGGTACTCAAGCCTTGACGGCGCCCCCGACCATGCCGGGGATGACATATTTCTGGGCAGAGACAAAGATGACGATCGGCGGCAGGACCAACAGGCATCCATAAGCCATGATCCAGTTCCAGCGGATCCCGTATTCGTTCATAAGCTTGTAGATGGCTGCGGTCATCGGGTACAGGGCGTTTTTGTTGTTGAAGGTAAGAGAGTACACGAGGTCGTTCCAGCCATGGACGAATCCGAAGCAGCAGACGGTGACCAGGCCGGGTTTGATGATCGGCAGGACGACCTTGATAAAGGCCGAGAAACGGCTGCACCCGTCAATGCGCGCCGCCTCCTCGATCGAGGCAGGATAGGCCATGAACATCGGGCGCAGGATCAGCAAGGTAAATGGAATCGTGATGGTCGAGACCGCCAGGATCGGTGCCAGCCGGGTATTGGTCATCCCGAGCTTGGAGAAGGTCAGGAACAGTGGCGTGAGTACGAGCGAAGCCGGCAGCATCTGCGTGACCAGGAAGGACATGATGATCAGCTTGCCGCCGGGCAGCTGGAAACGCGAGATGCCATAAGCGGCCGGAACGGCAAGCAGAAACGAGATCGTCATGGCACTGAATGCCTGGATGAACGAATTCTTGGCAGAAACTAGAATGGAATATGATCCGCGCAGTTGTTCAATGAATCCGTCAAAGAAAAACTTCTCGGGAAAAAGGGTTGGCGGGGACCGGAAGATCTCGGCATCGCTTTTCAGCGAGCTGGTCAGAATCCAGTACAACGGAAACAGGAAGGCGGCGGCAATGACCAGGGAGACGAGGTTGTAGGCCAGAGTACGGTTGCGATGGTGGAAAACCAGCCTGCGCCAATGAGCATGAGACATCCTACATCGCCTCCTCTTTGTTGATGAGTTTCAGGTAGACCAGCGCGACACAGAACAGAATCAGGAACAGGATATTGGCGACCGCGGCACCCTGCCCGAAATAGAAGTAGGAGAATGACAGCTTGTAGGCAAAGGTGGCGAACACTTCGGTCGCGTTGACCGGGCCGCCGCCTGTCATGACGTAGATGAGGTCGAAGACCTTGAACGTGTAGACAAATCCCAGCACCAGGACAGCGAGCATGGCCGGACGCAGCAGGGGCAGCGTGATGTATCGGAATCGTTTGAGGCCGTTCGCGCCGTCGATCGAGGCGCTCTCATAGATGTCCTCGGATATGCCTGCCAATCCCGTGGTCAGCAGGAGCATGTTGAACGGAATGCCTACCCAGGAGTTGGCGATGATCGGGCCGAAAATGGCGGTATTCTGGTGGATGAGCCAACCAACCGGCTCGTCGATGAGCCCAATCTTCTGCAGGATGATGTCGATGATTCCCACATCGGGGCTGAGCATGTATTTGAACAGCAGGGCCGTAACCGTCGTGGGCATCATCCATGCGACAAGCAGCAATCCCCGCAGCGGCTGGGCCAATGCGAACTTCTGGTTGAACAACAAGGCAAAGGAAAGGCCCAGTGAAAACTGGACGATCAGGCATCCCACGGTATAGATGAATGTATTGCGAATGGCAAATTTCATGGTTTCGTCGGCGAAAACCGTCTTGTAATTCTGCAGACCGATGAAAGGGCGCTCGTTGCCTGCCGCGAGATTGAAGGCCGAAACGTCTTGAAAACTGAGGATCAGGTTGTAGACGATCGGATAACCGATCAGCAGCAGCATGTAGATCAAGGCCGGCGCGACAAACACAAAACCGGTCATGACATCCCGTCGCCGTTGGGTCATAAACCGGCCGTGACGAACGACAATCGCGCCTGACCGGCCGGATCCGGATGGAATGCCACCTTTGTTCATGTCTGGACTCACCTCCGCGGAGAGACTTGCCGATTGCCTCTCCATCGTATGGGATAGTCTCCAGACGCGAAATTCGAATATTCCGATAAAGGTGGATAACTTTCGAAATCAGATGCCGGGTTTGTCGATTGAACCCCGGGCATAGTTTCTGGCCGAGACGCCGGCATATTCCTTGAACACACGGCAGAAGTACTTGACGTCGGTATAGCCGGTCTTGTATGCGATTTCGTAGATTTTCCCGCTGTTTTCGCGCAGGAGTTCCTTGGCCTTTTCCATGCGCAGGTCCCGCAGATAGGTGGAGAAGGTCTTTCCCGTCTCTCTGGAAAACAGGCTGCCGGCGTACTCGGGGGTGATCTTGAGCTGGTCCGCGAACTCCTCGAGATACAGCCTGCGGGCATAGTCGCGATGGATCCCCTCTACTATGCGGGTTACGATGGGCGAATACCCGGGGACTTCCGGCATCCCTTCCGGTGGCGCGCCCTTATCGGCCCGGATCGTGTTGCGCAGTTGGTGCAGCGCATCGGCCAACTGGCCGGCCGTGACCGGCTTGAGCAGGTAATCGACTACGGACAGACGGATCGCCTGTTTCGCCAGTTCGAATTCCGAATAGCCGCTCAGGATGAGATAACGGGTCCGCGGGGAACTCAGGCGGGCGTTCTCGATCATCTCAAGCCCGTTGACCCGGGGCATCCGGATATCCGCGATCACGACATCCGGCTGCAGTGCCGCGATCTGCATCATCCCGTCATATCCGTTCTCCGCCTCGCCGACGACGACAAAATCCGGACTGATCCGCTTGATCAGGCGGATCACGCCGCTGCGCGTTCCGGCCTCGTCATCCACAACCACGATGCGGAGGATGTGCTGGTCCTTGTCGGTCTCTTTCATACCCGCCTCCTGTGGATCCGGAGCTAGACATGGTCGCGATAGGGGATGATCAGGATGAAACTCGTTCCCTTTCCGACCGCGCTCTCGACTGTGATGTCGCTATCCGAGCCGTAGTAAAGCCAAAGCCGATCGATGACGTTGCTGATCCCGATACCGGTTTCGCGGCCGGTTTCCGCATGCTGCGGTCCGGCAGGCGGAGCCGTACGCCGCAAGACGATTTCCGACCGGATGGTGTCCAGCAGCGCCGGAGGGATCCCGGATCCATTGTCCGACAGGATCAGCCGCAACCTGGCGTCTTCCATGATCTGCGCGTCCAGCCGGATCCGGTTTCCCTCCGGGCGAGCCTCGAATCCATGCAGGATGCTGTTCTCGACCAACGGCTGCAGCAGCATCTTGTAGACCGGGAAAGAAGCCGCGTCTCCATAGACCGAACAGTCGAACACGATCTCTCTGTCGAACCGTTTGCCCTGGATCAGCAGGTATTTCTCCATCCATCGTATTTCCGCGTTCAACGGCACCAGGATATCTATGTTGCTGATGCTGTAGCGCAAGAGGCTGGCCAGGCCGACCAGCATCTCGCTGATCTCGGTCTCGTCGTTGTCGATCGCCATCCAGTTGATCCGGTCCAGTGCGTTGTACAGGAAGTGCGGGTTGATCTGTGCCTGCAGCGCCCGGATCTCCGCCTGGCGTCGCTGGTCGGTCACCGCGGTGACATGCTCGTTCTTGGCGCGAAGCTCACTGACCAGCGTTGTGATCTCGGTCGTCATCTTGTTGAACTGGTCGGCGATCATATACAGGATTTCGTCGTTCTTATCGATCTTGACATCGATGTCCTGCTGGTTTTCGCGGAAACGGGAAATGGCCGCCGCGATCTGGCTGGAACGCCGCTGCAGCCGGCCGGCGATCAACAGGACGATCAGGATGAAGCAGCCTGTAATCGCCAGTGTCATAAGCAATACAGCACTGCGCAACTGTTGTGTGCGGTAAAGCAGGGCCCTGTCGTCGAAGATCAGATTGAGATTGAATGCGGTACCTTTGACCGGAAGGGTCTTGATGGCATATCCGCTGTCTGCCGTGGCGGAGTTCAGGCTGGCGTAGTCCGTGCCCACGAGCGAGCGGTCCGGCGCTGTCAGGATGATCCCGGCGCTGTCGGTAAGGCAGCTGGAAGGGCTGATGTAGATATCGAACTGGCGTTTATCCGCGCCCAGGCCGAGAATTCTGTTGAACGCGTCGTTGTCGACCTCGATGACGATCGTGCCGTAGGATCTCGTGCTGATGAAGTCCATGGCCGGAAAGGTGAAGTACACATGCCGGTTGGCATTGACCGGCGCTCCATCAAAGTTCACAGTCGATACGACTCCGATCCGATTGGACCTCGGGTCGCTGCCGAATTCCAGGAAGGCATTGCGGAAATCTTCCACGCTCCAACGGGACTGGAAAGAATCGGCTTCATACCGATCATAAACCGCTGCGTCCAGGTTGTTGGCGATCAGGGCGATGCTCGTGATGTAGTTGTCCGTCTGGGCAAAATAGGAGAAACGGTTGGCTAGCTGGTTTCT
>CAZNGQ010000122.1:0-7967 GCA_964572095.1 uncultured Oscillospiraceae bacterium | reverse complement strand
AGGAGCGGTTTGCCGCCTATCTCCACCAGCAGGCGGACGGCATGTATGTCTTTTCAAAAGACTGGATCGACGGTGTCCTTTCCCTGCAATCCTATGCGACGCTCTATTTCGACGCGGTGGAAAAGGGAAATGTCGATGCGCTGTCCGTGCTTGTTTTCAGTGAAATAAACGATTCGGGCGTTCGTGAAGCAAAAGCCAATGCGATCATCCGTTTCTACCAGAAGAGTGTATCCGTCAAATCCTCCGGATTCCGGCTCCTTTATGCGCGTGCCGACAGTTTCGCGTTCGAGCAGGGCAACGTCGATTACGGAGCTTCCCTGACCTATGTCCCGACCCAGGCGGAAACCCCGTTTCCGGCATCAACGCCCACACCGGCCCTGCCCGGACAGCCTTTGCTTGCCACCCCCACGCCTCTTCCGGCACCCCAGACAGGAACCACCCGTATCGTACGGGTCATCAAGTCCGGCCTGGACCAGGTGAAGGTGGACGACCCCATCCCATACAATCTGTCCTATGACGATGTGGCTGTCCGGAAAGAAGGCGAAACGGTTCTCGCGCTCGGCGACTATGTATTTTCATTCGAGTTGAACACCCGGTTCGGACAACGGCTGTCCTACGAGTATTTCGATGTTATGGATCTGTCAGGCAACACCTACCAGATCATTGTTGCGCAGTATCCCGGCGTGACGATCACGCTCATCGGATCCTGTGATGACAGGCTGCAGGCTTTCCAGGGACATGTCTACGGGATCGAATTCCACACGGGTTCGTATCGTACGGGCGCTGACCTTTCCATCGGGGCTTTACGGAAAGCCGTATTGATGCGCTATCCGTTCATGGACCTGACACAGTGGTCGGCCTCCACCCCCTCGACATTCGACCGGATCGACTTAACGATCCTGAACGGCAGCGTATCCGGGATCCGGATCACACGCCAGGCTGAGTCGTTGGCGGATGCGATCGCCCGGGCCGCCCTGATCACGCCGCCCACCGATCCGGCTTCCGGCGAGGTGGCGACTCCCTGAGATCCCTGGCTGCGCGGGATCGACATGAGTAACCCCAAAGCACTGCTTGACAATCGCCCGACAAGAGGATAAAGTGGGCGTCAAACAGAAACAGACAAACCGACGATCGAGAGGAGTACCTCCGATACCAGCATTTCAGAGAGCCGCGGATGGTGTGATCGCGGCATGACGGTGCGGAGCGAATGGACTCGAGAGGGCGGCCCGACCCGGGGAGAGATCCCCGGCTAGGCTCCGACGGGGACCCGACCCGTTATCCGGCGGGTGCGCATGTTGGTGCGCGATGAGAGTGGGCTGCCGCCGGCGGCCAACTTGGGTGGTACCGCAGGTTCTTCGAGACCCTGTCCCTTGATGCACAAGGGGCAGGGTCTTTTTTTGCATTTGGAAAGGAGCCGAATCATGATTGAACGAGCTATCAAAATCCTGGCGGAAGGCGCAGATCTGGATGAAGCCATGGCCTACGGGGCCATGAACCAAATCATGGAAGGAACGGCCACCGATGTACAGATCGCCGCTTTCCTCATCGGACTGCGTGTCAAGGGGGAAACCGCCGAGGAGATGACCGGAGGCGCGCGCAGCCTCGCGGAAAAGTGCATCCGGATCCGGCCGCGCGTGCCGTTCTGTGTCGATCCGGTGGGTACCGGCGGGGACCGAACGGGCACGTTCAACATCTCCTCGACAGCGGCCATCGTGGCTTCCGCCGCCGGCGCCTGCGTGGCCAAGCACGGCAACCGGTCCGTCTCCAGCAAGTCCGGAAGCGCGGACCTGTATGAAGCGCTCGGAATCAATATCCAGCTTTCGCCGCGCGCGGTCGAGACCTGCATCGAAGAACTGGGTTTCGGGTTCATGTTCGCGCCGGTCTTTCATCCGGCCATGCGCTTCGCCTCGCCCGTCCGAAAACAGCTGGGGGTGCGGACGCTGTTCAACCTCCTCGGCCCGCTGTCGAATCCGGCCAGCGCCAATGGACAGGTGCTGGGGGTCTACGATCGGCGGATCATGCCTTTTGTCGCGCAGACGATGATCAACCTCGGGGTGTCCCGGGTCCTGATCATCCACGGATGCGACGGCTCCGACGAGATCACGACCGTCGGCGAAACGCATGTGATGGAAATCCGGGACGGGCAGGCCATCGAATCCGTCCTTGCCCCCGAGATGTTCGGCCTGCCCCGGAGAACACTTGCGGACATCCAGGGAGGAACCCCCGAGGAGAATGCACGGATCACGCTGGACATCCTGGACGGACATCCCGGCCCGGCCCGGGACATCACATTACTGAACGCGGCCGCCACCATCTATGTCGGGCAGGCGGCCGCAAGTCTGGCCGAAGGGGTCGCGCTGGCCGCGAAAGCGATCGACAGCGGCGCAGCCCGCGATCAACTGACGCGGATCGTCGCGTTCACGCGGCGGCCGGAGATCGGAGGCCTTGCATGACGACCGGAACCATTCTGGACCGCATCGCGGAAAAGAAACGCGCGCGTGTGGCATCGCGAAAGGCCGGACAGCCCATGGAATCGGTCATGGAGCGAGCGATGGCCGTGCCCTCACCCGGATTTTGCTTCCGGCAGGCAATCGATCGAAAAGGCCGGATGAGCCTGATCGCCGAGGTGAAAAAAGCTTCCCCATCCAAGGGGCTGATCTGCCGCTCTTTCGATCCGGTGCAGCGGGCGGTGTCCTATGAACTGGGAGGAGCGCAGGCGATCTCGGTCCTGACTGAGGAAGATTTCTTCCTTGGCCGGGACGAACACCTGTCCGCGATCGCCCAACGATCCGCGTTGCCGCTGTTAAGGAAAGATTTTGTAGTGGACGAGTACCAGATCGTCGAGTCACGGGCGCTCGGCGCGTCGGCCATCCTCCTGATCGCCGCCCTTCTGGATGACAACCAGGCAGCCCGCTATCTGGAACTCGCCGACACCCTGGGGCTGGACGTGCTGTTCGAGGTCCACGACCTGCCTGAGCTCGTCCGGGCCATCGATCTGGACGCGAGAATCATCGGGATCAACAACCGCGACTTGAAAACCTTCCAGGTGGATCTGTCCACCACCGCGAAGCTGGGCCGGATCGTTCCGTCATCCCGACTGGTCGTATCCGAAAGCGGGATCGCCACACCCGATGACCTGGCTTCAGTCTATGCGGCCGGCGCGCGATGCGCGTTGGTCGGAGAGGCCCTGATGCGGGGCGGGGAGGAACCGGAAGCCGTGCGGCAAGGCATCTGCCGCCTGTTGGGGGATGTGCCGGCATGAAACGGACGCTTGTAAAAATCTGCGGGCTGACAGGTCCTGAGGATATCGACATGATGAACGGGTTGCGCCCGGATGTGATCGGGTTTGTCTTTGCGGAAAGCCGACGGAAACTGATACCGGCGAAAGCCGGCGATCTGGCGGCGCGGCTCGCGCCGGGGATCCGGAAAGCCGGGGTGTTCGCGGACAGTCCGACCGCGCTGATCCTGGAGGCCGTGGCGATGTGCGGTCTGGACATGGTCCAGCTCCACGGATCCGAATCGCCGAGTGAGACGGAGTCCCTTCGGAAGCATCTGGACCAGGCGGGCCGGCAGGGAGTCCTGATCTGGAAAACCGTCGGAGTGCAGCCTGACCGCCTGGATCGCACGGCGGCCGATCGGGTCATGGAGCAGGCTGCCGCCTATCGGACTTTGGCCGGGGCAATCGTACTGGACGCCAAGGCACCGGTTGAGCAGGCTGAAGCCCAGGCCGGCGGACATGGCCGCTGTTTTGACTGGGACCTCGCGCGCTTGATCTCGGCCCGGCTGGCCGTCCCGATCATCCTGGCCGGGGGACTCGGCCCGAAGAATGTGGCGGCAGCGATCCATATGGCAGGGCCGTGGATGGTCGATGTCAGTTCCGGCGTCGAGACGGAAGGCCGGAAAGATTATGAAAAAATCCGCGCGTTCATGGAGAACGCACGAAACGCTACAAAGGAGGATGATGATCGATGACCCAGAATAAGGAGTTGGATACCACGAATCCGTCCGGCATCGGATCGGGACGATACGGAGGGTTCGGCGGACAATACGCGTCCGAGACACTCATGGTCGCCGTCCGGGAACTGGAGGCGGCCTACTCGGAAGCCCGGGAGGACTCCGCTTTCCAGTCGGAGTTCCATCGACTGCTCCAGACCTGCGCCGGACGGCCGTCGCTGCTGTACCATGCGGAGCGGGTATCCGCGGACCTCGGGTTCCGCGTCCTTCTGAAGCGGGAGGATCTGAACCACACCGGATCCCACAAAATCAACAATGTGCTCGGGCAGATGCTGCTGGCGCGCAGGATGGGAAAGCGGCACGTGATCGCCGAGACCGGCGCCGGACAGCATGGCGTGGCGACCGCGACGGCGGCGGCGCTGTTCGGCATGAGCTGCGAGGTTTTCATGGGTGTGGAGGACATGGAGCGACAGCGTCTCAATGTCTATCGCATGCGCCTTCTCGGCGCGACCGTCACCGCCGTCTCGGAAGGGACGGGCACGCTCAAGGACGCGACATCGGAAGCGATGCGGGCCTGGTCCCGGAATGTGGATACGACACACTATGTGATCGGGTCGGTCATGGGGCCGCATCCGTATCCGGCGATGGTCCGGGATTTCCAAAGTGTGATCGGCCGGGAGATCCTCTCACAGGCCAGGCAGGAGTACGACTGCCTTCCTGCGGCGGTCATCGCCTGTGTCGGGGGCGGCAGCAATGCCATGGGCAGTTTTCACGCGTTCATCGATACGCCCGCCGTCCGCCTGATCGGCGCGGAGGCCGGAGGCGAGGGTCTGGCGTCCGGACGGCATGCCGCGACGATGGCAAAGGGGACGACCGGAGTCTTCCACGGGATGAAATCCCTTTTCCTCCAGGACGACGAGGGGCAGATCCTGCCGGTCCACTCCATTTCGGCCGGCCTGGATTATCCCGGGATCGGGCCGGAGCATGCCTGGCTCCTGTCGACCGGAAGGGCGGAATACCACGCCGTGACGGATGATGAAGCGGTGGACGCTTTTGAGTACCTTTCACGGGCCGAGGGCATCATACCGGCCATCGAGAGCGCGCATGCAATCGCGCTGACGCGCCGGATCGCGGGGGAGTTCCGCAAGGGCGACACGGTCGTGGTGACGGTGTCCGGCCGGGGGGACAAGGATGTCGAGTCCGTCGGTCGATACCGGGGTGAATTGTGAGTGCGGGGAATCACCCGCCGGAGGGGAGAGTGGTTATGGTGCATATAAATGAGATGCTGCCGAAAAGCGTCGGACGGATTGAACGGATGACCGCCCGCAAGTTGGCCGAGGGAGGCAAAGCGTTCATTGCGTATTTCATGGCGGGCGATCCGGACCTGGAAACGACCCTGCGCTGCGTTCATTCGGCCGTCGAAGCCGGCGCCTCGCTGATCGAATTAGGGGTGCCGTACTCCGACCCCGCCGCGGACGGTCCGGTCATCCGCCGGTCCGGGACCCGGGCCCTTGCCGCGGGCGCCCGCATGCCCGACGTGTTCCGGCTGGCGGCGAGGATCCGCAATTCCGACGACGAAACGCCGATTGCGCTGATGCTGTATTTCAACCTCGTTTTCCGCTATGGGATCGACCGGTTCTTCCAGGCATGCGCCGACTCCGGCATCGATGCCTGCATCATACCGGACCTGCCCCTGGAGGAGCAGGATGAGGTGCTCCCCCTCGCAAAGGCCAACGGAATCCGGTTCATCCAGCTGGTTGCGCCGAATTCCGGAGAATCCATCCCGGAGATCTGCGCACGGGCGGAGGGGTTTTTGTATTGTGTTTCGTCGCTCGGAACCACCGGTGAGCGACGTGGTGTACCGCCGGGGCTGGATGCATTCCTGGACCGTCTCGGACAGTGCACGGACGTTCCCCGGTTCGTCGGATTCGGCATATCGGAGCCGGAACAGGCCCGTTTGATGTCGCGTCACGCCGAAGGCGTCATTGTCGGCAGCGCGCTGGTCCGATTGGTCGAAGAATCCGCCGCGGCCGGCCGGACCGCCACGCAGACCGCGGACACCATCGGGCGAACTGTCGCATCCATGTGCAGGCCGCTGGCGGGCGGACATCCGAACGGCGGAGAGGTTACGATATGATCCATCCGACAAAAGAAGAATTCGGCCGACTGATGTCCATCCATGCCATCGTTCCTGTCGCCCGAGAAGTATCGGGCGACCTGTTCACACCGGTGTCCCTGTTCCAGCGTTTCGGCGACGAGCCGGACAGCTTCCTGCTGGGAAGCGTGGAGGACGGGTCCCGGTGGGGGCGGTATTCGATTATGGGCCGCCGCCCGCTGCTTCGGTTCGAGAGCCGCGGACGGCATGTCCGAATGGAACAGGGAGCGAATCCTGTGACCGAAACGGTCGCCGTGCCGGAATCCGGTGCGGTTCCGGCGCTCCTGGCCGCTTTTCTGAAACGCTACGCCACAGGCGGCTTCGACTATGTCATGAAGTTCCACTGCGGGCTCGCGGGATATTTCGCCTACGACTATGCCCGTCATTTCGAACGCCTGCCGGACACATGCCCGGACACGATCGGGTTGCCGGACTGCCGCCTGGCCGCGCCGGGCGAAGTCATCGTCTACGACCATCTCCGCTGTCGGATGCAGATCATCGTGAACTGCCTGTCCTCGGAAGGGGAGGCAGGATACGGGCGGGCGCTGGAACACATCGATCGGATCCGAACGGAAATCCTCGCCGCGCCCGACGCCCTTCGCCCGGTGGCGGATGTCCCCGCGGAAAAGGACTTCACCAGTTCCTCCACCCGTGCCGAGTACTGCGCCATGGTGGAAAAGGCAATCGACTACATCCGGGACGGGGACATTTTCCAGGTGGTCCTGTCGCAGCGCTTCTCCGCGCCGTATGCGGGCGATCCCTTCCTGGTCTACCGGGCTCTCCGGTCCGTGAACCCCTCACCCTACCTGTTCTGTTTCCGGTATTCGGACGCGACCCTGGTCGGGGCCTCCCCGGAAATGCTGGTCCGCGTCGCGGACGGGCAGGTGGCCACCCGGCCGATCGCCGGGACGCGCCCCCGCGGCGCGACGCCTGAACAGGACGCCGCCCTTGCGGAGGAACTGCTCGCCGACGAGAAAGAAAGGGCCGAGCACTACATGCTGGTCGATCTGGCCCGCAACGATGTGGGAAAAGTGTCCGATTTCGGAACAGTCCAGACCCATGGAATCTGCCGGGTCGAGCGGTTTTCACATGTGATGCATCTCGTGACCGATGTCGACGGGCGGCTGGCGCCTGGACGAACGGCCGTCGACGCGCTTGGATCGATCCTCCCCGCGGGCACGCTGTCCGGCGCGCCGAAAGTCCGCGCGATGGAGATCATCGACGAACTGGAGCCGCTGCGCAGGGGCTTTTACGGAGGGGCCGCCGGGTACCTCGGTCTGGATGGCGGCATGGATACCTGCATCGCCATCCGCGCCGCAGTGATCCGGGACGGCAACATCCACATCCAGGCCGGCGCGGGAATCGTGGCGGACTCGAAGCCGGAAAACGAATACGAAGAGACCAGGAACAAGGCGCGGGCGCTTTTCGCCTCCCTGGGGAATGTGGAGGAAATGCTGTGATTCTCCTGATCGACAACTATGATTCCTTCACCTATAACCTCCTCCAGCTGATCGGCGGGCTGGACGAACGCTGCAGGGACATCCGGGTGCTTCGAAACGACGCGGTGGATGTCGAGGGCATCCGCGCCCTTCGCCCCACCCATCTGGTCATTTCGCCGGGACCGGGTTATCCCGCGGCGGCCGGGGTCTCGATCCCGGCGGTCCGCGCGTTGTCCGGGAGCCTGCCGATCCTGGGCGTCTGCCTCGGTCATCAGGCGATCTGCGAGGCGTTCGGGGCGAGAATCGTCCATGCCCCGCGCCTGATGCACGGGAAGGCGGACCGGATCGCCATCGATTCCGGCAGTCCTCTCTTTGAAGGCCTGCCGGCGGAAATCGACGCCGGACGCTACCACTCGCTT
>CAZNGQ010000121.1:0-7967 GCA_964572095.1 uncultured Oscillospiraceae bacterium | reverse complement strand
CCGCCGGCATCCGCAAGAACCTCGACATGGCGTTCGCGCTCCGCGACGCGCTGGGCCCGGACTACGAGCTGATGTTCGACTGCTGGATGGGCTGGGACGTCGCTTATGCCCGGACGATGTTCCGGGAGCTGGAGGCCGTCCGCCCGATGTGGGTGGAGGAGGTCCTGCGTCCGCACATGGAGGACGGGTACCGCCGCCTGAAAACCGAAACGAACATTCCGTTGTCCGCGGGCGAGCACCTGTATACCCGCATGGAGGTCAACGGCTACCTCCGCGACGGCGTGTTCGACGTGATGCAGTCCGACCCCGAGTGGTGCGGCGGCATCACCGAGGCGATGAAGATCGGCGACCTGTGCGAGGTGTACCAGACGACGTTCATCCCGCATGGCCACGCGCTGATGCCCGCGCTGCACGTCGTGGCGACGATGCCCCCGGACATTTCGCCGTACTGCGAGTACCTACTGGCGATCATGGAAAAGAAAAACGCGTTCTACCGGACGGACCGCCTGGGCGCCGACGGCTTCATCACCCTCAACGAGACCCCGGGACTCGGCGAGGACCTCGACACCGACCGCATTGTCGAGACCACCCGGGTCCGGGAACTGACCCTGTAAACCATCACCAGCGCCCCATAACATTTATATACAAGGAGAAAGCGAACATGGATTTTCTGCAAGTCAAGGGAAAAGAGATCATCGACGCGGCCGGCAGGCCCATCCACCTGCGGGGCACCTGCGTCGGCGGCTGGATGAACATGGAGGATTTCATCGACGGCTACCCCGGGACCGAAAGCAACCTGCGCAAGCGGATGCGCGAAGTCCTGGGAGCGTCCAAGGCCGAGCTGTTCTTTGACCTTCTGCTCGACAATTTCTTTTCCGAGGACGACGTCCGTTTCATCGCCCAGGCCGGCGCGAACTGCGTCCGCCTCCCGCTGAACTACCGCCATTTCGAGGACGACATGAACCCGTTCGTCTACAAGGAGGCGGGCTTCGAGCGGCTCGAGAAAGTCGTTGGATTCTGTGAAAAGCACGGGCTGTACGTCATTTTCGACATGCACGCCGTCCAGGGCTGGCAGAACTCCCACTGGCACTCCGACAACGAGCGCGGCGCCTCGCTGTTCTGGACCCACAGGCAGTTCCAGGACCGTTTCGTCGCGCTGTGGGAGGAGATCGCCCGCCGCTATACCGGCCGCGCCGCTGTCGCCGGCTACGAGCTCATGAACGAGCCCTCCAGCAATACTCCCTGCGGCGACCACGCGTTCGATTTTTTTGAGAACTTCAAGTCCGACTGGCCGACGATGAACGCGGTCTACCGCCGCCTCGTCGAGGCCATCCGCGCGGTGGATCCCAGGCACATCATCTTCATCGAGGGCGACCGGTACGGCCACTACTTCGACGGTATGGACGCCCCGTTCGCGGACAACCTCGTGTACAGCAGCCACAACTACACCGCGCCCGGCTTCGGCCCCGGCGCGTATCCCGGGCTGTACGGCGAGGGCGGCTCGGCCAGCTACTGGGACCGGAACCGCCACTTCCGCGAGTTCTGGAACGACCAGGGCACGGTGTTCGCGCGCAAGCACAACGTCCCGCTGTGGGTCGGCGAGTTCGGTTCGCAATACCACGGCCCCGTCGACCAGGTGCCCGACCGGCTGCGCAACATGGACGACCAGCTCTCGATCTACAACGAGTGCGGCGCGCACTGGACGACCTGGACGTACAAGGACGCGGGCGTCATGGGTTGGGTGACGCTGGATCCCGATTCCGAATACATGCAGATCATCAAGCCGATCCAGGACGCCAAGCGATCGCTGGGCGCGGAAAATTTTGTCGCGAACTACACGGGCCACAACCCGGGGCGCGACAAGTCCAAGGAGCTCGCCGACCTGATCCTCGAGACGACCGGCGAGCACTACAACCCGCGCTCCAACTGGTTCGGCCTGAACTACGCGGCGCTGACCGGGTTCGCGGCCGCGACGCTGCAGCCGACCTACGCCAAAAAGTTCCGCGGCATGAGCGAGACCGACATCGAGCGCATCCTGAAAGCGTTCCAGGTCAGCAACTGCGTCGTGAACGAGGGCTATCTGGCCGTGCTCCGGAACCGCCTGGCCGAGTAGAGTTGAATTGAATCTGGCTTGAAAAGCGGAGGGACCGACGATGTACAAGACCCTGGCCCCGGGCGCCATCGCCCACAACTGCTTCCTCGGGGAGGCCGCGCCCGTCGCGGCGAAGGCCGGCTTTGAGGGGCTCTGGCTGGACCTGCCGCTGGAGGCCGCGCCGGATGCGGGCGAGTCCCGCGAGATCCTGGCCCGATACGGGCTCAAGGCCGCCGGGTTCACGCTGCCGGTCGAGTTCCGCAAAGGGCCGGAGCTCTACGAGGAGGGTCTTGCCGTACTGGCAAAATACGCATCCTACGCGCAGGCGATCGGCATGGAGCGCTGCATCACCTGGATTTTCCCGTTTTCCGACACGATGGACTACGGGCGGAACTTCGCGTTCCACCGCCAGCGCCTTGCCGGCGTCGCCGCCATCCTGCGGGAGCACGGCATCCGTCTGGGGCTCGAGTTCATCGGGCCCAAGACGATGCGCGAGGGGCACCGGTTTGAATTCGCCCACACCTGCGACCAGATGATGGAGTTGTGCAACGCGGTCGGCACCGGCAATGTCGGACTGCTGCTGGACGTCTTCCACTGGGACCTCGCGGGGCATGGGACGGCGGACTTCCGCCGGATCCCGGACGCCTCGTGGGTCGTACACGCGCACATCATGGACGCCCCCGCGGGGCGGACCCCCGAGGAACAGCTGGACCAGGAGCGCTGCCTGCCGGGTGCGACGGGCGTGCTGCGGACCGCGGAGTTTTTCCAGGGCTTGCAAAGCCTGGGGTACGACGGGCCGGTGCAGCCGGAGCCATTTACCCCGAGTCTTGGCGACCTCCCGTTCGAGGAGGCCGCCGCACGGGTCAAGGCCGCGCTGGATTCGGTCTGGCCGGTGTGAGGATGGCCGGCTGTTACCGGTCGTCCTCCGCGTCGATCTCCCGCGCGGCGCGCAGGACGGCCTGCGCCGCTTCCGGCGCCATCGCCCCGAGGCGGTCGAGCCAGGCGCGGTGCCAATCTTCCGACGCTTCCTCCGCCAGGGACGCCAGGTCCTCCGCCACCGTTTCGGCGTCGCCGCCGTAGAACGCTTCCGGCAGCCCGGCCTTGTTCAGGAACACCTGGCCGACCACGGCGAGCTCCGTGTCCCCGAATCCGGCAAACAACTGCGACTCTTCCGCCTGGTCGAGCATCCCGGACTCCAGCACGTCGACGAGGTCCCGGCCGGAATGCACGCGTTCCAGGACCAGCCGGATCTTGCCGTCGGCGGTCTCCTGGTCCCCGAGTTCTTCCAGTAAAAAGAGAAACGCCCCGGCCTCCATGCTTTCCCCGTCCTGGACCGTCGCACGGTCGGACGTCGGTACGGGCGCATTCTCCTCGCCGATCAGGGCGAGGTTCTGCTGGTTGCCGTCCGCGAGCGTTCGGCGGAATCGCGGCAGCATGCTGATCGCATAGCGGGTCATATAGGCTTTCAGTCCGGAGGCCGTGATGCCGAGCCGCTCCGCAAGCGCAGCGGCGGTCTGCCGGAACTCCCGCTCCATGTCCTGCGCGGACAACCGCCGCCACCGTCCGCAGTTTTCGGCAAACCGCTTATCGGGGATAACCAGTAGAAGCGGATCCTGTCCGCACAGCATCGCATAGAGCGCCTGTTCGAACACCGCGGCAAACAGGTTGAACGGTACGCCCGAGATATCCAGCCGGTATCGTGTCTCATAACGGGCCAAAAAATTGACCAGCGCCGGCTCGCCGAACCGGCGGCAGAAATCCGTTTCCGTCCGCAGCGCGTCCAGCCACGTCTCGATGTAGTGCAAGCCCTGCCCGCGTGCGACATCCAGCGCCAGCGGATAGTCGATGGCGCAGGGGATCTCGTGCGCGCCGTACGCGATGTCGTATCGCTGGAAAAACAGGGGCAACTCGATGTCCAGCGTCTCGGTATAGGCGGACAGCGGGACGTGCAGCCGCTCGGCGACCATGCGGGCATACAGCCGGCGGGTGGCCCGGAACCGTCGTTTGAGGGTGCGCCGGCCTTGTTCGTAGACCGCCCGCAAGCCGTGTACTTTCAGGATGGCAATCTCCTGCCCGCTGCCGCCGGCTGGCCGGGACCAGGCATCGATACCGACCTTCACGCTATAGGCGATGGAATGCAGCAAGCGTGTCGCGGTCTCCCGCTGGACGGACCGGCTGCCGCCACCCGTATACTGGTCGACCAACTCCCCGAGCAACTTTTCCAGCGTCGCGGAGAGATCGGTGTCCGACGGGCTCGCTGCCGGGACCGGAATCACATCGTCTGTGCCCAATACTCGTCCTCCTCATCCTGTTCGCTCTGCCGTTTGGCGAAATCCGCCAGCGGGTCGCCACGTCGATGGTTTTCGACGATCCGCTCCGCTCCCCGGCCCAGCACCAGCTCGACCGATCCTTCGTATTTTGTGAAACCGGCAAACAGCGCATCCAGCAGTTCCTCGTCGGAGACCTGGTCGGATGTCTGGTTTTTCAAAGAGTGAAACGCCTCGTACAGGTCCTCGACCGCGCGGACATAGCCCTCTTGTGTGATCAGGCCGGAGGCGGCCAGCCGACGGGCGATTTCGCACAGCACGCCGGTGTCCAGCTCGAACCGGCCCAGCGCGGACAGCGTCCGCGCGCTGGTCTCCAGCAGCCGGGCGGCGTCGGGGCGGGTCAGCAAGAGGCCATGCTCCGCCAGGTAGGGCTCGAGTTCCAGCAATGTGCCGGTATCGCGCACGAGTTGGCCGCCTGGCAGGTGAAACAGGGAGAAGGGATTGGCGTCAGGCATGGTACGCTCCTTTCGGGGGCAGGATCTTGACAGTGTTTTCGAAGTGTGCTATTATTAAAGAGTAAATACCATGTAAATACTATCCAGCATTTAAGTATATACCGTCCGGTTACGGATTGCAAGAGAAAGAACGGCTTTTAGCCGTTCTTTGTTTGATTTTCCCTATCCAGCAAAAAGTCCGTCATTGCCAAATACGGCTCCCTCAAACGCTCCTAATGATGGAGGGACAACGGGATGGCCGATTTTGCCATGTTTCAAAAAAGATACCCTGCTGCCGGACCGTCAGAATTCAACGCCTTCGCGGGCCTCGACACCCCGTTCGTACGGATGCTTCAGCATGTCCAGCCGGGTGAGGTAGTCGGTCTGAGAAAGGATGGATTCCGGCGGCGACAGATGTCCCGTGAGGACCAGCTCGATGCCGGCCCGTACGCAGTCCCCGATCGCGTCCAGCAGTTCCGCCTCGGACAGCGCACCGCCCGCCATCGCGTCCAGAACCTCGTCCAGCACGATCATCGCATACCCGTCCGGCTGCGAAAGGTGCGGACGGACCCGGGTCCACAGGGCACGGTTGCCCGCTACGGTAAGGTAGGGGGATGGAAACAGCAGGTCGATGCCGGGAACATGGCGCGCCGCGGCGACCTCCCCGGAGGACCCGTCCTTGATGAACTGCGCGACGAGTACGCGCCGCCCATGCCCGGCCATGCGCAGCGCCAGCCCGAACGCGCTGCTGGTTTTTCCTTTTCCGTGTCCGAAATAGACGTGGATCATGCGCCGGCCCTCCGGAGGATCGCGGTGATCCACCGTTCACTCCCGCGGCCGGGACGCGAGTCGTACGTGATCTCCCGGCTCAGGAGCGTCAATTCGGGAATCCCCGCGACGAGGGCGGCGAACGAGGCCTCGTCGTACCCGTTGAAATACCGGCCCTTTCGGACCTCCTCGCCGTCTCCGTATTTGAAGGAAGTGAAAAACACGCCGCCGGGCGCCAGCATACTGGCCAGGCGCCGCATCAACCCGGTCAGTTCCCGCCGATCCACGTGGAGCAGCGACGCGTTGGCCCAGATGCCGTCCAGCAAAACCCCGTCCGGCAGGGAGAACTGGTCAAAAGTGGCCTGGACGATCTGCGCACGGGCGCGGACGTCGGCCGGAAGCGGCTCCAGCGTCTGCGTCGTGGCCTCGATCATGGCGGAGGAGGCGTCCAGTGCAACGACCCGGAATCCCATGCGGAGAAAGGCCGCCGTATCGCGGCCGGAGCCGCACCCGGCGTCCAGGAGCAGGCCGCCGGCGGGCAGAAGCTGGACGAACGGCAGTTGGATGTGCGACAGGTCGACGTCCCGCGTCTCGCGGACGAACGACTCGGCATGATCGTCATAATAGCGGATGGTGTCGTGCATAGGGCGCTCCAGTCGTCGGTTTCCTTCCTGTGATTATACCCCGTGGCTCCGCCGTACCGATAGCGGCGGATCGGAGCATATCGGAATGGTACTATGAAGAGGGATGCAACATGCAGGAGATCATACGGGGAGGGAATAGGATGCATCGGATCGCCGGAATCGCCTTGCTGTCGGCCATAAGCCTGCTGATCGGACTTTTCACCGGCTGCGGCGTACCGTCGCCGTCTGTGACGACCACCACCGAATCATCTGCAGTCTCCGCGACCTCAGCATCGACCGCCACGACCGCCACCTCCGCCGCGCTGTCGGATCCGGACCGTTCCACCCAGGCCGGAAACCTCAACCCGCCGGGTACGCTGCCGGTGTGCAAGGAGATGGACACCCTCCGGGTCGTCCTCGCCCAGAGTCCGCATGTGATGTCCTACGAGTATGGACCGCCCCGCACCGGAGCAAACGCGCTGACCGTCTGGCTGCAAGACCGCACGAACGTCGCCGTGGAATTCATCCTGTATCCGGAACAGAACGCGACCGCCGACCTGGAGACCGATCTGTCCTCCGGCGGCGACCTGGGCGACCTGATCCTGATCCAGATGGACCGCGCGAAGCTGTTCGCTCACGGCCGGTCGGGTGCTCTCCTGCCGTTGAACAACCTGATCGACCAATACGGATACGCGATGAAGGAATGCCTGGACTCCTTTGACGGCTCAAGGGAAGCCATTACTGCGCCGGACGGCAACATCTACGCACTGCCGAAGGGCGGACTGACAGGCATCACCCCGAATGCCTATGCGATGCGTCAATGGGTCCACACGGACTTCCTGGGAAAATACACGGCCGCCACCGGCAGTGGCACGCCGGCCACGACGGACGAGTTCGAGCGGTTCCTTGCATGGTGCGTAACGAGCGACCCGAACAGTAACGGCAAGAACGATGAAGTCGGATGGACCGGCTCCGAGAAGACGGCCGTCTGGTATGCCCGACCGACCGGCTTCCTGATGAACGCGTTCACCCCCCAGAACCAGGACGGCTACTACCAGCAGGATGAAATCATCCATTGCGCCATGGTCGAGGACGGTTACCGCGATGGGCTTAAGTATCTGGCGAGGCTGATGGCTGAGGGCCTGATGGACCCGAACTGGCCGAACAATGACGAGAACGTGATCAAAGCGTTGGTCGCATTGGAAGGCGGCAACACGGTCGCATCCATATCCTGCGGCGGCATGCACAACGCGGCAAACGACCACAAGATCCGGAACGCCTACCAGGTACTGGCTCCCCTCCAGGGCCCCACCGGCCTGCAGAACGCGTTTTACGATCATTACAGTACCGGCGTCACCCCGGGCAAGGCGACGATCCCCGCATCCGGCGGCAAGCCCGACCTCGCGGTCGCCTGGATGGACACGATGTACGACCAGGAGGTTTGTTTCCGCAGTCAGAACGGCGAGCCGGGTGTCGATTGGGAGATCCCGCCCGCGGGTACGCTCGCGACCGATGGCGGGCCGGCCCTCTATCATGCCATACGAAACCAGTGGAGTGTACCGCTCTCCTCAAACTGGTTCACTTCGGGCCCGGCGATGTGGAACCGGAATGGCACCTATACCCAGCCCCTGTTACCCAAGACAGATGTGAATGGCAATCCGATCCACAACCTCGAGCTTTCCCTCTATAACGCATCGCGTCTCTACGAGGACTACGTCATCCC
>CAZNGQ010000120.1:0-7980 GCA_964572095.1 uncultured Oscillospiraceae bacterium | reverse complement strand
TGGTCATCCTCAGCAAAGTCCTCGGCATGGGGCGGGAGATGCTGCTGGCGAGCAAGCTCGGCGTGGATCTGGAGGCTTCCGCGTATGGCGCCTCCTATTCGCTTGTCTTTACACTCACCCTCCTGTTCAGCTGTTTTCTGCAAACGGCGTTTCAGCCGATCTACAGCCGTTCCCGGCTGCAGGACGGGCGGGCGGGCGCCGACCGGTATGCCAGCGGCATGCTCACGCTCTTTGTCCTGGCCGGCCTGGCCGTCGGCCTTCTGTTTTATGCCTTCGCGCCGGCGATCGTCTCGGTGTATACCCCCGGCTTCGGCCCCGAAGGGCAGGCGCTGGTCGTCCGGCTGACGAGGCTGATGATCCCGATGTTCCTCGTGCAGATCGTATCATCCCTGCTGTCCGCGCTGCTCAACGCCAACGAGGATTTCATCGTACCGCATCTCGCCACAATGGCGCTTTCGTTTGCCCTGATCCCGACACTCGTGGCCGTCCGCCCGGGGGATCCGGTCCGGATCGCCGTGCTGGTGACCGTCGCGACCTCCGCCTCCGCCCTGATCGAGGTGCTCATCCAGCTGCCGACCGCCGTCCGCCGCCTTCGGTACCGCCCTGTGCTGCAGCCGCGCGACCCCCTGGTCCGCCAGACCCTGCTGGTCGCCGTTCCGGCGGTCATTTCGACCGGTACGTCCGAGTTCAACCAGCTTCTGCAGAAAAGCCTGATATCCGGATTGGACGACCGTGCGATCGCCGCGCTCAATTTCGGGTACAAGACCTATGCGATCTATGTCGGCTTGTTCATCCTGCCGGTAACGATCATCCTGTTTTCCCGCCTGAACACCCGGGCCGCCGAAAACGACCGGCAGGGAATGCTCGATACGCAGCGCAGGTACCTGGAGACGCTGATTCTTGTTCTCCTGCCCATGGTGGCCTTGTCCATGATCCTGAACCGGGACATTGTGCGCATCCTGTACCAGCGGGGCGAATTTACGGCTGAGGGTGCCCTGCTGACCGGTTCGGCGCTGCTTTTCTACCTTCCCGGCCTGCTGGGCTATGCCGTCAAGGATGTTTTCAACCGGTTCTTTTTCACGCTGCAGGACACCCGGACGCCCATGCTGGTCGGGGTGGGCAGCCTGGGCGTCAACGTCGGGCTGAACTTCGTCCTGATCGGTCCAATGGGGATCGCGGGACTGGCGCTGGCTTCCTCCGTATCGCTGCTGCTGTCCGGCATCGCGCTGGGATTCATCCTCCGCAGAAAACTGGGAGCGCTGCAGCTGCGGCCCGCCATCGGCCAGGCGGCGCGGATCGTCCTGGCCGCGGCGCTGAGTTCGGCCGTGTCCGCCTTCCTGCTGCACCTGTTCGCCGGGCAGACCGTCCTGGTGCGCCTGCTGGCGGCCGGAGCCTTCCCGCTCGCTCTTTATGCAGCCCTCGCTCTCGCATTGAACATCAAAAGCGCTCGTTGGCTGACCGGAGAGATCATGGTCCTGCTGCGGAGGAGAAACGCGTCATGAAAATCCTGGTCGTTTCCCAGTACTTTGACCCCGAACCGTTCCGCGTCACCGACGTGTGCCGCGACCTGGCGCGCAGGGGCCACGAGGTGACTGTGCTGTGCGGCATTCCCAATTATCCGGCCGGCCGGTACTATCCGGGCTATTCCACGTTCCAAAGGCGTAAGGAAACAGTGGACGGGATCCATGTCGTCCGATCCTGGCTGATACCGAGGGGACAGGGCGGCAAGGTCGGTCTTGTCCTCAACTACCTGTCTTTCCTGGCTTCCGCCTGGCTCCGTCATTTTGGATTGGCACGCCAGGGCTTCGATGCCGTATTCTGCTATGAGGTTTCGCCCTTGACCATGGCGCTCCCGGCGGTCGCCGCCGCCCGCAGGGCGGGGATCCCGTTGACCCTGTACCTGACCGACCTGTGGCCCGAAAACGTCGAAGCGGTCAACGGGGTTCGGAACCGCCGCGTCCTGCAGGCGATCGGCCGGATGGCCGGCGCCATCTACCGTCGGTGTGACCGAATCCTGATCCCCTCGCGGCCGTTTACGGAAAGCCTGCGCGCATGGGGAGCCCCTCCGGAGCGCATCGCATACTGGCCCCAGTACGCGGAGGACTTCTACACCCCCGCGCAGAACGGGGGGAGCGAGGCCGAGGCGCCTTCCGGTTTGGATCGGATTCCGCAGACCGGAGAGTCCGTGCCGCCGGAAGCGCTCACAAGGTCGGCGTTTCCGGTGGTGTTTACGGGGAACATCGGGAAAGCGCAGGGCCTGGACGTCCTGATCGAAGCCGCCCGGCTGCTGGGCAGCGATTCCGGCGTGGTGTTCTATCTGGTCGGCGACGGCCGCGCCCGTAAAGAGCTCGAAGAAAAAATCCAGGCCGCCGGATCCCCGGTTGTGGAACGGATTGTCTTTTGCGGCCGTGTCCCCGCAACAAGGGTTCCGGATTATCTGGCCCGCGCCTCGGCCGCGCTCCTGACCATGTCCGCCGACCCCGTTTTTTCACTGTACCTGCCGACCAAGCTGCAGACCTATCTGGCCAGCGGCCTGCCGATCGTCTGCGCGGCGGACGGAGCGCCTGCGGACATGGTCCTCGAGGCCGGAGCGGGCGTCGCGGTGGGCGCCGGCGACGCCGCGGGCCTGGCCGCCGCCGTGGAGCGCATGGCGGCCCAGACGCCGGAAGCCCGGAGCGGCATGGGCCGTGCGGCGCGGGTCTATTTTGAACGTGAATTTTCAAAAACCCGGCTGATGGACGAGCTCGAGCACTGGCTGAGCCATCCGCTGGCCGGCGATGGGGAGGAAAAGCAGAGTGAGTGACTGGACTGCCGAACAGCTGCATCGGCTTCAGGCTGCCGAGATGGAGATTCTGGAGATCCTCGACGGCATCTGCACATCGAGCCGGGTCCGATACTATCTGGCTTCGGGAACCTGCCTTGGAGCCATGCGCCACGGCGGGATGATTCCCTGGGACGACGACATCGACGTCTACCTGCACCGGGAAGACTACGAACGGCTGATCACCCTGCTGCCCGGCCTGCTGCCGCCGGGTTACTTTCTGCAGACCATGGACACCGATCCGGAGTACCTGTACACTTTCGCGAAGATCCGCAAAGACGGAACCGCTTTTGTCCAGGAAGCGCTTCGGGACATTCCGATGCACCATGGCATCTACATCGACCTTTTCCCGGTGGATGGCGCGCCGCGCGGCGCGATGGCCCGTCAGATCCAGCGGGCGAAACTGTTCTTTTTGAAGCGGGTGTCCATCGGCCATATCCTGCCGCGCAAAGCCGAGCGAATCGCATACGGAATCCTGTACCGGTTCTGTCCCCGCAAGAGATTCCTGCGGATGTATGACCGGTACTGTCGCCGCTATGATTCCGCCCGAACCGGGTACTGCCTGGCCGGAACATCGGATTATGCCTATCGGCGCGAGCTGGTGCCGCGGAGCGTGTACGGCGAGGGGAGAAGGGTCCCGTTCGGTCCGCTCTCCCTGCCGGTCCCCGACGACCCGGACACCTACCTCACCACGATGTACGGCGATTGGCGGACACCGCCTCCGGAAGCGGACCGTATGTCCCAGCACGCCCCGTGGCGAATCGATTTCGAGCATGAGTACCATCCCTGCACCTGATCTTGCGCACACAATCCCCCCATGGTGTTTCCGGCCGTGGCAATATAGGAAATGCTTATGGGTGGAGCGGCATGAAAAAAGCGATGCATGGTACTGCGATAAAAACGAAACGGAGAAGAGTGGTCTTCTCTGTTTTGTTTGTCATCGCAATCGCCGTCGGCGGCGGATGTCAGAAGTGGTCTGCGCTTCCCCCCGTCATGACCGATCCCTTCGCGTCCGTCAACACGGAGCCGCAACCCCAGGCATCCGCAGAGGAGCTTGTGTGGGGGTTCCGGCCTGAAGCCGCCGCTACGGCGGCTACGGGCACCAACACCGGAGTCCGGGCGAATACAGGCGCCAGAACGACTTCGGGCATAAACAAGACCGAGGAAAGCCTGACCTACGATAAAGCCGCGATGACAATTTACCGGCTTCCGCAGGAGACCAACGAAGACTACATCGCCCGATGGCTCGAAAAGTCGGCAGAACCCTCTTCCACGTCCGAAACCGGGAACGAGACTGCGGGAACAGCGGGCAACACGTACGCGCGTTCATACATTCCGACGCCGGTTCCCGCCGATCCGACGGCCGCCGCCCAAGTACCGTCCGCAGCTCCAACCGCGGCACCGCCGCCGCCATCTCCCGTCCCGACGACTGTTGCCACGGTTTCCCCGGAAACGGCCGCGCCGACCACCGCGGCACCAACCACAGCCGCGCCTACCGTCGCGCCGGACACCCGTTCGGAAGCCTACTGGATCGATCGGCTGCTGACCCTGACCAACCAGGCCCGCGCTGAAGCCGGACTCCCCGCGGTTGCCCTCGGCAATCCTGCCTCTCTGGCGGCCGCACGCGTCCGTGCTGTGGAAACCATCACGAGATTCTCGCATACCCGTCCGGATGAGAGAAGCTGTTTCACGGCGTTGACCGACGAGGGACTCTCGTTTTCCATGGCGGGTGAAAACCTTGCCGCCGGTTATTCTTCTCCGGAGAGCATGTTCACCGCATGGATGAATTCATCCGGCCACCGGGCGAACATTCTAAAATCGGGCTATACCTGCCTGGCCGTCGGTTTTCAATACGCTTCCGGCAGCGCCTACTCGTACTACGGGGTACAGTTGTTCTACACGCCTTGATTCATGGCGGCTTCGTGCGCCTGCCGAAGCATTCGCGGCACATCCAGCTTGTATTCGCACCAGGGTTTGCATGCTCCGCATTCGGTGCAATCCAGCGCGTTCTTTTCGAAGGCCCGATATTGTGCGGAGTAGGCTGACGTGTCTTTCCCGAGCTTGTCGAGAACCGTGAAACGGGAATAAACGGACAGAATGTGCGGGAAGTCAATCTGGTTCGGACACTCGAATTTTTCCATACAGTGCATGCATTCCCGGCAGATGCCTTTCATGTGTCCGGCGATCTTGCCCGCCTCGGCTTTGATGTCGGCCAGCTCGGCTGCGGAATACCGGCGCGCGTCCGCCGCCGTCCGCACATCCAGTTCGAGCTCCGGCAGGTACCGGGCTCCGGCATCGACCGACGTAATATATGGATTGGACAGGCAAAACCGCAGCATGGTCTCGTAATCGATCGTGATCAGGTCCCTGATGACCTTGTAGACCGGCACCATGCCGTTGCCGTCGAACGCCTTCATGTTGATCAGGCCGATATCCCTGTCGTGGATGTACTTCAGCAGGTCGATGGCGCCATCCTCTCCAAGGCTGCGGTTGAACACGTTGTACGGCAGTTCGACCACATCGAAAACGCCGGTGTCGACCGCCTCCTTGATGACCTTGGGAAACGGGTAGTGGCTGGAAAAACCCAGATGGTTGACCACCCCTTCCTCCTTGAGTTCCTGAAGCCGCCGGAGTACGCCGGACGATTGGACGGTGGCCCACCGCTCGTCGCTGATCCCGTGCACCAGATACACCAGCCGGATGGCGTTGCCGCCGATTCTCAGATCGCCCTTTCCCGACACCCCAAGCGTCCGCAGCGAAGCGGCCAGGTCCTTTTCGAGGTCCGGGATCGTATAGGCGTGGCCTTTCGTGATGATCACGACCGGTTCTGTCAGGTCCGACCGCTGCCGGACCACGTCGCCGACGACTTTTTCACTTTCCAGCAGGATCCCCGGGGCGATCTCCCCCTTGTAGGCACGTGCCGTGTCGATGAAGTTGATTCCGTTGTCCAGGACACCGTTCACGATCGCGCAGGCCTCGTCATAACTGCGCAGCATCCGGAGGTTCATCGCTCCGTATCCCAATTCAGTGATGTATAGTCCGGTCCGTCCCAGCCGTCTGCGCCTGATTACCGTTTTCATTTCCCGATTCTCCATTCTGTCGACAAGAGTCTTTTATCAACCCATACTAGCATGTCCCGACGGGCGGATAGAAGGCAAATCATGACGATAAACGTTCCGATTTTTCAATGGATCTTGTCAGGACCCGTATGCCGGCAACCAGCGACATGGGAAAAACAACCGCCAGCAGGAGACCGGCCTTCAACCCCGTGCTCGTTCCAGTCACTGCATCCGAGACGATGCCGACCAGGGCGGGCCCCGCCGCGCATCCGATGTCCCCGCCCAGGGCCAGCATCGCGAACATCGCGGTGCCGCCGTTGCGGTAGTGCCTTCCGGCCAGGCTGAACACACCGGGCCACAGGAAAGCGACCGACAGTCCGCATATCGAGCACCCAGCCAGCGACAGCAGCGGCCAGGGCGCAAAGACCGTCACAAGATAGCCAAGGACGCAAAGCATCCCGCTGAGGGCCAGTATCCGCTCCAGCCTGAGCCGGGCGCCTTGAACCCCGAACCAGGTCCGCGCAATCCCCATACAGGCCGCAAACGCGCATGGTCCCAGCAGGTCTCCCATGGCCTTGCCGACTCCCAGCCCCGCCTCGGCGAACAGGGAAGACCATTGGGACATGGCTTGTTCCGACGCTCCGGCGCAGATCATCAGGAACAGGAGGAGCCAGAACAGGCGGACCCGGAAGAGCCGCCGGAGCGGGACACGCTCCCGTTCGGCCACCAGGGCCTGCAATGGAACACGGAGGAAAAGGAACGCGTTGAACAGCGGGAGAATGGCCCATAGCAGGGGCAGAAACCGCCAGGCAGACAACCCGAACAGAAAGAAATACAAGGTGGACAGCAGGACCACCGCCACATGCCCCCAGCAGTAGAAGGAGTGAAGCAGGCTCATTGCCGAGGCCTTGCGATCGCCGGGCAGTGCCTCCACGATCGGACTGACCAGCACCTCCAGCAGGCCGCCTCCGATCGCGTTGATCGCCATCGCCGCGGCCAGACCGATGAATGCGTCCTTAAAAAGGCCCGGCAGGATGCAAAGCGAAACCAGCCCGGCTACGGCGAACAGGTGCGCCGCAACCGCGCTGATCCGGTATCCGAGCTTGTCTGCCATCTTCGCCGCGACGAGATCTGTCAGGATCTGCACGCCGAAATTGACCGAGACCAAGATCCCGATCCGCTCCAGTGAAATGCCGAACTGCCGGTGGAACGTCAGGAACAGCAAGGGCGCGAGGTTGTTGATGATCGCCTGTGTCACATAGCCGAGATAACAGGCATATCGCGTCTGTCGGAACGTGAAACGCGCCGGCGCCACCGGTTATTTTCCAGGCCGGTAGCTGTCCTTGAGCGAGACGGACCGGTTGAAAACCGGTTTGCCGGGCACGCTGTCCTTGTTGTCGACGCAGAAGTACCCCAGCCGCAGGAACTGGAAGTTCGCCGGCGCAGCCGCCCTGGCCAGTGCCGGCTCGACTTTGCAGCCGGTCAGGACTTCCAGCGAAGCGGGACTGAGGTGCTCCAGGAATTCCTTCTCCGGATCGGCTTCCGGGTCCGGTCTCGTGAACAGGTTGTCGTACAGCCGCACCTCGGCGTCCGCGCAGTTCGCCGCGTCCACCCAGTGGATCGTACTCTTGATCCGCCGCCCGTCCGGCGTGTTGCCGCCGCGTGTTTCGGGATCATAAGTCGCGGTGACCGACTCGAGACTGCCGTCCGCACGGCGGGTACAGCCGGTGCAGCGGATGACATACGCGTGCTTCAGCCGGACCTCGTTGCCGGGGAAGAGGCGGAAGTACCCCTTGGCCGGGATCTCCGCGAAATCTTCTTCTTCGATCCACAGTTCGCGCGAGAACGTGATCGGCCGGGTGCCGTCCGCCTCGTTTTCCGGATTGTTCTCCGCGGCGAATATCTCGGAAGCGTTTTCCGGATAATTCTCGAGTATCAGCCGGACCGGCCGGAGCACCGCCATCGTGCGGAACGCGCTGCCGTTGAGGTCGTCGCGAAGGCAGTGCTCGAGGAAGGCGTAATCCACGACGCTCGGGACTTTCGAGACACCGATCTTGTCGAGGAACGACCGGATGGAGGACGGGGTGTATCCCCGGCGGC
>CAZNGQ010000119.1:0-8023 GCA_964572095.1 uncultured Oscillospiraceae bacterium | reverse complement strand
CCGGCAGGATCGTCTCGAACGCGCACCGGATCAACCATGGCGAGTATCCGGAATTCGACCAGCGCGACGACAGCGACTTCCTGTACATACCCCGGAGGACACCGGAAGAAATGGCGGATGCGGCGGTACGCCTGTGCTCGACTATCCTGACCGGACGCTACGGCTATGACCCCATGAGGGACATCCAGGTCATCGCGCCTTCCCGGAAAGGCCCGTCCGGCATCCCGATCCTCAACCGCGCGCTGCAGGCCGCGCTGAACCCCCTTGCCGCCGAAGGCAATCCGGGGATATCCGCGCATGGCTTCCGGTTTTCCGTCGGCGACCGAGTCATGCAGGTCAGCAACAACTACGAGCTCGAATGGAAAGATACGAAATTTCCACCGGCGTCCGGTACAGGCATTTTCAACGGCGAGACCGGCATTGTCCTGTCGGTGGACGAAGACGGGGGGGAGCTGAAAGTCGGGTTCGACGAGGACCGCCGCGTCGTGTACGACCGCGCGCTGATGGACGAGCTCGAACCGGCCTACGCGGTGACGGTCCATAAGAGCCAGGGCAGCGAATACCCCGTCGTCGTCCTGGTTCTGCCGCCCGGCCCGCCGATGCTGCTGACGCGGAACCTGCTCTATACGGCAGTGACACGCGCCAAGGAGCGATTGTTCCTGATCTCTTCCGGCGACGTGCTGGCCCGTACGGTCGCGAACGCGCGAAGGAACGAACGCTATACAGCGCTCGAAGGGTTCTTGAAAAATGCGCGTGCCGCCTGCGAGCAATCCCTGCCGATCATCGATGCCTGACCCTGTTCCGCCCGGACGTTTCCGAAACACGTCGCGAGCCGCGTTGGCGGCGTTGTATCCGTCCAAATGCGTTTTCTGCGGACGGACCGACCGCCTGGTGCCGGATGCCGGAGGATGCTGCAGCGTCTGTCTGGCCCTTCTGCCACACCGTCGTCCGCCGGACCGGCTCCTGTCCTGCCGTGCGCGTCCGGATCCGCTGGTCTGCCTTTCCGCCCTCCCCGTGATCGCGGCGATGTATTACGAAAGCCCCGTCCGCGATCTTCTTCTCCGGTTCAAGTTCAGCCGTGAAGCCGGTCTGCACCCCGCGCTTTCCGCGGCAGCCGCGCGGGCGATGCGGATGGAGCGCGGCAGCCTTGCGGCCTGGCCCGACATCGTCGCCGCGGTTCCGTTGCACAGGGACCGCCTGCGCGAACGTGGTTTCAATCAGGCTGGCCTTCTTGCGGAGGGTGTCGCGCAGGCGATTGGCGCCGTTGATCGGTCGGACGCCTTGCTGCGGATCCGCGCGACGCGCCGGCAATCCTCGGTAACCGGTCGGACAGAGCGCGACGCGAACCTGTCCGGCGCTTTCCGGGTCCTCGATCCGCTGGCGTTCCGGGGGAGGTCCGTTCTCATCGTCGACGACGTCCTGACATCGGGGGCGACAATGCAGGCCTGTGCCGAGGCGGTCGCTCGTTTTTCGCCCGTCGCGCTGACCGGATTGGTGGTTGCCTGCGGACGCCCTCCCTCTCTCCGGATTGATTCCGTCCCACTCGAAAGGTAAGATGGAAGAGGCAAAAACGGTTCACATCCATTTCATCGCAGGAGGGTTTCCAGATGGCCAGAATCACATTCCTGGGCGCCGGCAGTACGGTGTTCGCAAAAAACGTCCTGGGTGACTGCATCCTGACCCCGGAGATCCCGGATCTTGACATCTCCCTGCATGACATCGATCCGGTCCGGCTGGACGACTCCCGCCGGATGATCGAGACCATCGCCCGCAACGCCGGCCGGACCGTGCGCATATCGGCCGAAACCGATCGCAGGCGCGCCCTGGCGGGAGCGGACTTTGTCGTGAACGCCATCCAGGTCGGCGGATACGATCCCTGTACGATCACCGATTTCGAGATACCGAAAAAATACGGCTTCCGCCAGACCATCGGGGACACCACCTCCATCGGCGGCATTTTCCGCGCCTTGCGCACCATACCCGTCCTGGACGGGTTCGCCCGGGATATTTCCGATATCTGCCCGGACGCCTTTTTCATCAACTACACCAACCCCATGTCGATGCTGACGGGCTACCTGCAGCGGTTCACCGGACTCCGGTCGGTCGGGTTGTGCCACAGCGTGCAGATCTGCGCCCGGGACCTGCTGCGCCGGTTGGACCTGTCCGACCGGTACGACGGCTGCCGATGGGAGATCGCCGGCATCAACCACATGGCCTGGCTGCTGCGCATCGAGGACCGGGACGGGACCGACCTGTATCCGGAGATCAAGAGGCGCGCCGCGGCGCAGTTCGCCGGAACGGCGTCCTACCCCTGTCTGGACGACCTGGTCCGCCTGGATTTGATGCTCCGGTTCGGCTACTACATCACGGAATCCAGCGAGCACAACGCGGAGTATCATCCCTACTACATCAAGTCCGCGCATCCTGAACTCATCGAGCGTTTCCGCATTCCTCTCGACGAGTACCCCCGCCGGTGCATCCGCCAGATCGAGAAGTGGAAAAGCATGCGCGAGGGATTGGTCGAGGACAACCGGCTGACGCATGAGAAAACCCATGAATTCGCTTCGTTCATCATCCGGGCGATGGCCACGGACGAACCGTACCGGGTTCACGGCAATGTTCTCAACACCGGCCTGGTGACCAATCTGCCGGCCAACGCGTGCGTCGAGGTCCCCTGCATGGTGGACCGCGCGGGGCTTCATCCGTGCCATGTGGGCGATCTCCCCGAGCAATGCGCCGCTCTCAACCGGCTGGCGGTGAACGTCCACCTTCTGACCATCGAGGCCGCCAGGACCCGGCGCAGGGAATATGTCTACATGGCGGCGATGCTGGATCCCCGCGTTTCGTCGGAACTGACCGCAGACCAGATCCGTTCGATGTGCGATGAACTCTTCGACACCCACGGAGACTGGCTGCCCCGCTACCAATAGAGGTTCCCATGGACTGGATGAATCTGGCTTCCCGTCTGCTTGCAGGCGACGTCGACGGGATTACGGCGTACAAGTACCGTTCCGGCCAGTGCGCGCACTTGCCTCCCGATCCCGGCATCCCTGCGCTGCCGCGCGCGACACCGGAATCCCAGGGGGTCGCATCGGCCGCCATCGAAGCCATTTACCGGGAGCTCAACCTTGCGCTGGAGCTGGAACCGCACAGCCTCATGATCCTTCGCCACGGCAAGGTCATATCGGAAAGCCACTGGTCCCCCTATCGGGCGTCGACACCCCAGACGCTGTTCTCCCTGAGCAAAAGCCTGGCATCCACCGCTGTCGGCCTTGTGGTCGGCGACGGCCTGCTCGGGCTGGATGAGACCGTCGCCTCCATCCTGCCGGAGTCCCTGCCTTCGGATCGCGAAAAGAAGGATCTTCGCGTTTTGGACATCACGGTGCGGCATCTGCTCACCATGACATCCGGAACGTCGTTCAACGAAGCACTGTCCCTGTTCTACGAGGACTGGGTGCAGGCTTTTTTCTCAAATCCGCTTCTGTTCGATCCGGGATCGCAGTTCAAGTACAACAGCATGAACACCTATCTGCTCTCCGCCATCGTCCGCCGCAGGACCGGACTGGGGATGCTCGAGTATCTGTCGAAGCGTGTCTTCCGCCCGATCGGCGTCTCGGACGTCCATTGGGACCTTTGTCCCAAAGGCATCGAGAAAGGCGGCTGGGGCCTGGCCATGACTCCCGAGTGCATGTGCCGCGTGGGCCAGCTGTACCTGCAGGGCGGAGTCTGGGGTGACGGGGCGAACCAAGTCCGCGTGCTGCCGGAGGAGTGGATTCGCGAAGCGTCCTCACCGAGTGCCCATCTTGAAAAGGACGGATCGGATCCCGGATACGGATACCAGATCTGGTTGTGCCGCCATGCCGGCGCCTACCAGTTCAATGGCGCGTACGGACAGTATGTGATCGTCATCCCCGACCTCGACATGGTGGTCGCGATGACGTCCGCGAACGGGCAGCTGTTTCCCTTCAGTCCCGCCGAGAGGATCCTGTGGAGGAACCTGGAGATGCCGGGCGCGGTGGCGACGGCCGGCACGCTTGCGGAAGACCCGGATGCGCTGGGCCGTCTGCGCATGATCGAAAAGTCGAACCGGCTGTTCCCTGCCGGCCCGTCCCTGCGCCCCTTGGACGAAGCCCGCTTCCACAACCGCATGTACGGGCTGGACCGAAACCACGCCGGACTGCTGCCCTCGGTGCTGCAAACCGTCTATGCCAATTTCTCACGCGGGAACGATACCGTCGTGTTCCTGTTCGAGCCCGAAACCAGGGGGGAATGCCGTCTGGTCATCACGGAAGGCAATGACGTCAATACGGTACGGATCGGCCTGGACGGCGAACCGCGATATGGAACGGTTTCGATCGGCGGACAGGTCCTGCAGACGGGCGGCTCAGGCAGCTGGTCGACCGACGCGTTCGATAATCCCGTTCTGACCGTACGGATCGGTTTCATCGAAACGCCGGATACCCGGATCATCCGGTGTGTTTTCCTGCCTGACGGCATCCTGCGCCTGGAATTCTCGGAGACACCGACGGTGACAAGCTCGCTGGAACAAATCAACCAGCTTGTCGGCGCGCTGGACTTCGCTAATCGCCGGCTGATTGTGTACGCGCTTCGCCGTCACGGGAACCAGATCCGGGAGGCAGCGTCCAGCCTGATGACTCCGGTTGTGGAGGGACGCCTCCGTTCGTAACCTGTGGTGTTGCCCGGGAGGGGCAAAACCCGTATACTATGGATACCGGAAAAGCCGCTGCCTGTGTTTTTGAACCGACATGACTTAAAAGGGAGTTCGGCGTTAATGCGGAATACGGTCGGGCCTTCGGACGCAAGTCCGTTCAAGGTGGACCCAAGACCGCTGCAGAACACCCACCTGGCATATGCTGGGTGTCAGAAAGCAGGTGCGTTTTCCGGTTCTTTTGACTCCGATCCGACTGCCGCCCGCCGGTCGCCATCCTGACCGATGATCATAGCCGCGATGCGTACCAGTCGATATCTTGAGAGGAACTGTTTTCGATATGGGACTGCTTGCAGATGCAAGGGCGATCGCCCGCAGGGACCCGGCGGCCAAGGGGGTCTTGCAGGTGGTTCTTCTCTATCCGGGGTTTCATGCCCTGATCAGCCATCGTGTTGCGCATTTTCTATATCGCGGCAGGCTGTTTTTCCTTGCGCGGATGGTTTCGCAGATCAACCGGTTTATCACCGGAATCGAGATCCATCCAGGCGCGGTGATCGGCCGGGGGCTATTCATCGACCACGGTTCCGGCGTCGTCATCGGCGAAACGGCGGTGGTGGGGGACAACTGCACGATCTACCACGGCGTCACGCTGGGCGGGACCGGCAAGGACAAGGGGCACAAGCGCCATCCGACTCTCGGTAACGACGTGCTGGTCGGCACGGGCGCCAAGATTCTCGGCGCTGTCCGGATCGGCGACAATTCGCTGATCGGCGCCAACGCGGTCCTGCTGACGGATGTGCCGGACGACTCCACCATCGTCGGCGTCCCCGGCCGCATCGTGCGAGTCCAGGGCAACCGGGTGGACCACGCGGTGGAGCTCGACCATGCCAGCACGCCCGACCTTGTCGAGCAGGAAATCTGTCAGGTCCTGCGCCGGGTGCATCGCCTTGAGGAGGAGATGCGGTCGCTCCAGGAACGGTCCGGCGTTCCGGCAGACGATGTCACGGCCGCGCAGTCGGGGGACAGCCCGCTTTGTCCATGAGCCCTATCCGGGGATTTCTCCGGTAAATAATACGATGTTGACGGACCCGTACCGGGTCTGCAGGAGGCGGTCGTTTCATGAGACTGTACAATACAATGGCCCGCGAAAAGCAGGAATTCATACCGATGGAACCCGGGCATGTCCGCATGTACGCATGCGGACCGACCGTTTACAACTACATCCACATCGGCAACGCGCGGGCGTTCGTCACGTTCGACACCCTGCGCCGATTTCTGGAGTACCGCGGTTACCGGGTCGATTTCGTGCAGAATTTCACCGATATCGACGACAAGATGATCCAGCGTGCCAAAGCGGACGGGGTTTCCGTAAGCGAGCTTGCCGACCGGTTCATTGCGGAGTATTATCGTGACGCCGACGGGCTCAATGTGCGTCGTTCGACAATCCAGCCAAGGGCGACGGAAACCATGGACGACATTGTCGCATTGATCAGCGAACTGGTCGACCGCGGCTTTGCGTACGAAACCTCGGACGGCGTCTATTTCGATGTCTCCCGCGATGCGGAATACGGCAAACTCTCCCATCACAATCTGGAGGATCTCAAGGCGGGGGCGAGCGAGCGTGTCTCGATCGACGAGGAAAAGCGCAGTCCCATGGATTTCGCGGTCTGGAAGAAAAAAAAGGAAGGCGAACCCGCCTGGGCGAGTCCCTGGGGCGACGGCAGGCCGGGATGGCACATCGAGTGCTCCGCCATGATCCGAAAGACCTTGGGAGACACGATCGACATCCATTGCGGCGGACAGGACCTGGTCTTCCCGCATCACGAAAACGAGATCGCGCAGAGCGAAAGCGCTACGGGTAAACCGTTCGTACGATATTGGGTACATAACGGATTCATCACGGTGGACGACGAGAAGATGTCCAAGTCTGTCGGGAATTTCTTTATGGTCCGGGATGTTGTCGCGCTCTTCCCATACCCGGTCATCCGCTTTTTCCTGTTGTCGGCGCATTACCGCATGCCGATCAATTACAGTACCGACATGATGGCCGCGGCACAAAACGGACTTCAACGGATCCGCACCTGTGTGGAGAACCTGGACTTCGCCACCGCCACCGGCCGCAGGTCCGCCGGAGACCCGGAGAGCGGATCCTCCAGGACACTCGCCGGGACCTGCGCCGCCAGCAAGGAAGGGTTCGTACTCGCGCTTGACGACGACCTGAACACCGCCGACGCATTGGCATCGGTTTTCGACCTTGTCCGCGCGGCCAACACCGCCGCTGCCGACGCAGAAGCCTCAACCACCGTCCTTGTGGAGGCCGCCCGCACCATCCGGGAACTATGCGGCATCCTGGGGATCGACCTGACCACGGATGATGACGGCATTCCCGCCGAAATCCAGCAGATCGTCAACGACCGCGCCGCTGCCAAAAAAGCCAGGGATTTTGCGCTGGCGGACAAGCTTCGCGGCCAGGTGCGCGACTTGGGATATATCATCGAAGATACGCAGCAGGGACCCAAAGTGATCCGCGCGTGAGCAGGATTCCGGATGGGACCGACCCCCGGGAAGTTCCGGTCGGCGTCCTGGCCTACATCGGCGACGCCGTGTTTGAACTGACGGCGCGGATGCGCGCGGCAGGGGACATGAAGAGTCCGTCCGGCGCGATGCACGCCCGCGCTGTGGGTATGGTACGCGCCGGAGCGCAGGCCCGTGCGGCGCGGCTCATCATGCCGCTGCTTACCGAAGAGGAGCAATCCATCTACTTGCGCGCACGCAACCATGCCGTTTCCAGCAGCCCCCGCAACGCGGATCCGGTAGAATACCGAATGGCGACCGGATTTGAAGCCGTTGTGGGATATCTATACTTGAAACATCGGGATCAGCGCCTGGATGAGCTCATCCAGGCAGCTTTCGCGGCCTGCGAACCAGACGCCGCGCAAACGACGGGAGAAACGAAAAATGACGAAACCCACCGACAAGAAACCTGAAGGGGAGAAGGGCGATCCTCTGTCCGGCAGGAAGCCGCGCAGGATCCCCGCTTCATCCACGGAAAAGCCTAAAACCACGGCACCCCGGTCAGACGAGCGAAGACCTGCCGGAGGTCCTCCGCGCAGCGGCGGCCCGTCGCGCAATTTTGCGCCGCGCACGGGCGGGGCACCCCGGTCGGACGACCGCAGACCGTCGAACCGCGACGGGGCTCCCCGGAGCTTCGCGCCCCGGAGCTTCGCACCCCGGAGCTTCGCGCCCCGCGACGGGGCACCCCGCGACGGGGCACCCCGCGACGGGGCACCCCGCGACGGGGCACCTCGCGACGGGGCATCCCGAGACGGGACGTCTCGCACGGCCGGGGCTCCA
>CAZNGQ010000118.1:0-8044 GCA_964572095.1 uncultured Oscillospiraceae bacterium | reverse complement strand
GACGGCGCCCTCTTCGCGCTTCGCGCGGATGCTCTCGCGGTAGGCCTCGAGCGTATCGAACTCGCTGACGTCCTTGGCGAACTCGTCGTCAAGGGCCGGCAGTTCCTTTGTCTTGACCGAGTTCACCTTGACCTTGAAAACCGCCTGCTTGCCCTTGAGGTCGGCGTTGCCGTAGTCCTCGGGGAAGCTGACGTTGACGTCGCATTCCTCGCCGGCGGACCTGCCGGTCAGCTGCTCCTCGAATCCGGGGATGAAGGTGCCGGAGCCGATCTTCAAGTCGTACTCCGCGCCCTTGCCGCCCTCGAACGGGACGCCGTCCACGAATCCTTCATAATCGATGTTGGCGATGTCGCCGTCCGCCACGGCCCGGCCTTCGACCGGTACGAGACGGGAGTTGCGGTCGCGCATGCGCTCGATCTCGGAATCGATCTCCTCGGCGGTAACGGGGTAGGACGGCTTGACGGCCTCCACGCCGAGATACTGACCGAGGACGACCTCCGGCTTGACCGTCACGGTGACGGAGAACTTGAGGCCCTTGTCGCCGCCGATTTCCTTGATGTCGATCTCCGGGCGGGACACCGGGTCCAGGCCGTGCTCCTTGACCGCCGCCTGATAGGCGGGGTTGGCGGCGAGGTCGATGGCGTCGTCATACAGGACGCCTTCGCCGTAATATTTCGTCACAAGGCCCATCGGAGCCTTCCCTTTGCGGAATCCGGGAACGGAGAACCGGCCCGCGTTCTTGATGTAGGCCTGCGACAGCGCCTGGCGGAAGTCCTCCGGTGAAATGTCGATGGCGATGGTCACGATGTTGTTTTCTTTCTTTTCCAATACCGAGCTCATGGTGTCCTCCCATGGATCCAGACGATCCGGGTATGATTTCGCAAAGTGCTTCAAAATGCTTGAAGAGTATATCATACGGGTCTCGCAAGAACAAGGGAGCCGCGGCCGGGTTGTGATCGGCGGGATCGGATGTTTTCGGGAAGGATCTTGTTTTTCCGGGGGAGCGTGCTATGATGAAAACGAACAAACGTTCTATTTGAAGGGGGGTATGGCAGATGGATCCGGCGATCCTCCATTCGGACCTGAACAACTTCTACGCCTCGGTCGAGTGCCTGCACCGCCCCGGACTCACGGGTGTTCCGGTCGCGGTGGGCGGCGATCCGCTCCTGCGCCACGGCATCGTCCTGGCCAAGAACAATCTGGCCAAGGCGGCCGGCGTGCGCACCGGGGAGGCCCTCTGGCAGGCGCGGGAGAAGTGTCCCGGACTGGTGACCCTCCCGCCCAACTATCCCCTCTACCTGCGGGTCGCGCGCAAGGCGCGGCGGATCTACGCGGACTATACGGACCGCGTGGAGCCGTTCGGGCTGGACGAGGCCTGGCTGGACATCTCCGGCCCGGACGTGACCCCCGAGAGGGCCCTTTCGGTAGCGGACCTCATCCGCGAGCGCATCCACGCGGAGCTCGGCGTCACGGCTTCGGTGGGGGTCAGCTACAACAAGATCTTCGCCAAGCTGGGCTCCGACATGAAAAAGCCGGACGCAACGACCGCCATCCGGCGCGACAACTATCGGGACACCGTCTGGCGGCTCCCGGTGGAGGAACTGCTGTACGTAGGCCCTGCCACCACGCGCAAGCTGAGGCGGATCGGCATCCTCACGATCGGGGACCTGGCCGGGCTGGACCTCGGCTACCTCCGCGCGATGCTGGGCAAGTGGGGCGAGGTCCTCCACCTGTTCGCAAACGGGGAGGATTTGTCGCCGGTGGCCGCGCAGGGGCAGGAGGACGCGGTAAAGAGCGTCGGCAACAGCACGACGACGCCCCGCGATCTGGAGACCGAGAGCGATGTCCACATGGTTGTCTGCATCCTTTCGGAGAGCGTCGCCGCCCGCATGCGGGAACAGGGCTTCCTCTGCCGCACCGTGCAGATCTATGTCCGCGACAACGCGCTCGGCTCGTTCGAGCGGCAGTGCCGCCTCCGCAGGCCGACCCGGCTGGCGTCCGAGCTGACCGGTGCCGCCATGGACCTGTTCCGCGCGAACTACGGATGGGAGCGGCCGATCCGCAGCGTCGGGGTGCGCGGCAGCGATCTTTGCTCCGCAGACCTCGGCATACAGCTCTCCCTGCTCGAGGACGAGCAGCGCCGCCTGAGGCTCGAACGGCTCGAGTACACCGTGGACGACATCCGCAGGCGGTTCGGGCACGACAGCGTGCAGCGCGCGATGCTGCTGCGAGACCGCCCGCTGGGCGGTCTCAACCCCAAGGAGGACAACATCATCCATCCGGTCGGCTACTTTTGACGCCGGCCGCCGGGACAACGCCATGAGCGGCGTATGCCGGTCTTTGGCGCCCCCGCCCGGGAGCGGGCGCTGGTACCGTCACATGCCGCGGGCAATCGGGAGGCGATTGCGATGAAAGAACACAGGTATGATAATGAGGACAAGATCTATGTCCGCGTCACGGCGGTGTTCCACGAAGACGGGCGCCTGTCGCCTGTCTCCCTGGTGACGGGCGAAGGGCGCCGGCTGCGGATCGACCGGGTGCTCGACATCCGTCCGGCGGCCAGTCTCAAGGCCGGCGGCATGGGTATCCGCTATCAGTGCGTCGCCTGCGGGCAGCCGTTCCACCTTTTTTACGAGGAGGACCGGTGGTTCATGGAGAAAGGGAGTCTGGTCGTATGTGCGGACGATATTCCGTGATGACGGAGGAGGACATCCTCGAGATGCGGGAGATCCTTGAGGAGATCAACCGAAGGTATGCGGGGGATTCCCGGCTGGAAGCCTTCCACGGCGGGGAAATCTTCCCCACCAACACCGTTCCGGTGCTTGCGCCGTCCCGGGAATCCGCATCCGGCGGCACCGCGCCGCATGCCGCCCTGATGCGCTGGGGTTTTCCCCGTTACCAGGGCAGCGGCGTCGTGATCAATGCCAGGAGCGAGACCGTGACGGAAAAACCGATGTTCCGGTCCGCTTTCGCCGTCCGACGCTGCGTGGTACCCTCCACGGGATTCTACGAGTGGCGGCACGAGGCGGGACGTGCAACCGGCGAGCGCCTGCTGTTCCGCCTGCCGGATACCCCCATGCTCTATATGGCCGGGCTCTTCGGGCTCTTCCCGGATGTGTCCGGGTCGGGACCCGACCGGCAAGCCTCGGTCTTCCCGGGGTTCGTCATCCTGACCACGCAGGCCAACGCCAGCGTCTCTCCTGTCCACGACCGGATGCCGCTGGTCCTGGCGGGGGACGAGCTGGAGTCCTGGGTCGGTGATCCGGCGGCGGCACGCGCCCTGGTCTCGGCGCCATGCCGGCACCTGCTGGCGGGTGTTCCCGCCTGACGGACAGCAGCGGACCCGTACCGTCCGCATCGCCGGGCTTGACAAGCCCGCCGCCCCTCGACTAGAATCGGGATGTTCCGTGAGGGAGTAGTCCGCGCATGGCGTGGTTTGTCAACATACTGGCGGAGTCGGTTCCGGGTGCCCTGTCGCACCGGCTGCGGCTCCGCCTGGCAAATCGTAAAGGATGAGACTCGCGCACTCTTTTGTGCGCGGGTCTTTTTATTGCAGGAGGAGTACCGGTGGATATCCTTTCCATAGTCCTGATCGCCGTCAGCCTTTCGATGGACGCTTTTGCGGTCGCCCTGTCGACCGGCATGTGCATGAAAAAGGTGCGCCTGCGGGACAGCGCGCTCATCGGACTGTATTTCGGCGGATTCCAGTTCGCCATGCCGGTCCTCGGATGGCTGGCGGGGCGCGCCGTCGCGTCCACGGTCCAGAAGGTGGACCACTGGATCGCATTCGCGCTGCTGGGCTTCATCGGCGGAAAGATGCTGTACGAAGCCGTCAAGGCCAGGATGGACGACGCGGAGTGCCCGGTCGACCCGACCGCGCACCGCCGGCTGTTCGTCCTTGCGGTCGCGACCAGCATCGACGCGTTGGCGGTCGGTGTCAGCTTCGCCTTTGTGGAGGTCCGCATCCTGCCGGCCTCCCTCCTCATCGGGGCCATCACTTTCACCCTGTCCACCGCCGGCTGCCTCTTGGGCAAACGGCTGGGCGGGCTGTTCCGGAAATATGCCGAAATCGTCGGAGGCCTAGTCCTGATCGGAATCGGCGTCCGGATCCTGGTCGAGCACCTGTCAGGCGCCTGAATCCGGGCCCACGCCCGGTTCGCTTCCAGCCAGCCCGATATCGGCCGCGACCTTGCGCATGCCTTCCAGGGTTTCGGTAACCAGATCCTCCACGGACATCCCCAGCCGCTCGGCTCCGTCCCGGATGACCTCGCGCGAACAACCGGCCGCGAACGAGGGCGTCTTGAACTTTTTCATCACGGACCGGGTCTCGAGGTCGGACAGACTGCGGGACGGCCGCATGATCGCGGCCGCGGAGATCAGGCCGGTCAGTTCGTCCGTCGCGAACAGGACCTTCTCCATCCTGTGTTCGGGCGGCAGGTCGACCAGGATGCCGTGCCCATGGCTGACAACGGCGCGGACGATCCCGGGGTGGACACCCCGTTCCTCGAGGATCTCCCTCGCCTTGACGCAATGCCGGTCCGGCCAGCGCTCGAAATCGATGTCGTGCAGGATGCCGACGACTCCCCAGAAGTCGACTTGCGCGTCCGAAAGCCCCATGCCGGCCGCGAAATGCCGCATGACGGCTTCGACCGTGCGCGCGTGGCGCAGGTGGAACTCCTCCGTGTTGAACTCGGTCAGCATCCTCCAGGCCTCTTCGCGATCGGGGATCCATCCCGGGGCGGTATCCGTGGCGTTGTGTGTCATGGTCGGGTCAGTCATGGCCGAGCCTCCTTTGGAACGGATTTGTCCCTCATGGTATAATTTTCCGACATACGTTTCATTATAGCGGAAGGGGTCCGATATGAGCGACGCCATCGATTCGCGCACTGCCCTGCTCCTCGGAAATGAGGCGATCGCCCGGCTTGCCGCCAGTCGCGTCGCGGTGTTCGGCCTCGGCGGCGTCGGCGGCATGGCCGCGGAGGCCCTGGCCCGGTCCGGCGTCGGGCGGATGGTGCTCGTGGATTTCGACCGGGTCGACCCCTCCAACATCAATCGGCAGGTCATCGCGCTCCACAGCACGATCGGCCTTCTCAAGGTCGATGTCATGCGCGAGCGCCTTCTCGACATCCGCCCGGACCTGCGTCTCGAGACCCACGCCGTCTTTGTGCCGCCGGAAGGATCCGGCGGGCTGGTCCGCGGCTGCGACTACGTGGTTGACGCGATCGATTCCGTACCTTCCAAGGTCGGCCTGATCCTGGAGTGCCTCCGCGAGGGGATTCCGGTCATCAGCTGCATGGGCGCCGGCAACAAGCTGGATCCGTCCCGTTTCGAGATCGCCGACCTGTACGCCACCTCGGTCTGCCCGCTGTGCCGCGTCATGCGGCACGAACTGCGAAAAGCCGGGGTGGAGGCGCTCCAGGTCGTGTATTCGAAAGAACCCCCGGTGCAGGCTCTTTCGCCTGCGGACGACGAGACGCCGGAGGATGATCGGACCGACGCGGTCCTTCATCCCGCGAAAAAACGCCGCCCGCCGGGCAGCGTCTCGTTCGTTCCTCCCGCGGCGGGACTGGCCGCGGCGGGCAAAGTCATCCGGGATCTGCTGGCAGCCGGCCGATAACCGCCTCCACCAGCCGAATGGCGCGCCCCGACAAGGCCGCGCCCGCCTCCAGGACCTCCGCGTGGCTGAGCGGCTGGTCCAGGATGCCCGCGGCGGCATTGGTGATGCAGGAGATCCCCAGCACGCGCATGCCGCAATGGACGGCGGCCACCGCTTCCGGAACGGTCGACATCCCGACGGCATCGCCGCCGAGCGCCGCGATCATGCGGATTTCCGCAGGCGTCTCGAACTGCGGACCCTTGCAGTAGACATAGACCCCTTCCCGGAGCGGCCGGTCGATCCGGTCGGCGCAGGAGCGCGCAAGGTCGGCGAGCCCGCGGTCGTAGACGCGGCTCTGGTCCGGGAAGCGGGGTCCGAAGCCGTCGAGGTTCGGTCCCCGCAGCACCGGTTCGCAGAACAGCCCGACATGGTCCGTGACCAGCATGAGGTCCCCGGGCTGGAACGCCCGGTTGACGCCGCCGGCGGCATTGGTCAGGATCAGGACGTTTACGCCGATCCTGCGCAGAACGCGGACCGGGAACGCGATGTCCCGGATCGGATGCCCTTCATAATAATGAAACCGGCCCTGCATGACGGCGACCATACGGCCGGAAATCCTGCCGGCCAGCAGTCGGCCTTCATGTCCGGCGACCGTTGTCCGGGGAAACCCGGGGATGTCTTCATACCGGATTCCCGACGCCTCCTCCAGCCGGTCCGCGATCGGGCCGAGCCCGGAGCCCAGGACCAGCCCGACGGCCGGCCTCCGGCCCCCCCAGCAGGCGAGGACCGCCTGCGCCGCTTCTTCAATCCGTGCTTCGTCGCCTGTCGCGTCGGTCATCCTGATCCCTCCGGTTTTCAATAGGAGCCCCTGGTGTCCAGCGTGACGTCGGCGCCGGCCTTGTCCGCCGATGCGGCGATTTTTTCCAGCAAAAGCTTATGGAACAGCGCCTCGTCGACGGGAACCTCGACCATCTTGTCGAGCCAGCTGGACAAGTGCATCGCGTTGGAGATCTGCAGTCCACGGATCCCCTCGACGCCCGGCGCCCACAACGGGGCGCCGGTCAGAACGGCGTGCGTGAAGTCCCGCAGGATGCCGGCATGGTTGGGGAACTCGCCGGAGACGTCAATCTCGATCCGCTCGACGGCCGGCTGCCCGAACCCGCCCTTGTAGGTCGCGTTCCACTCGCGCTCGGGAACCGCAAGCTTGTGGAACGTGAGCCGACCCTCCTCGGCGACCAGTTTCCCCTTGTCGCCGGTGATTTCGAACCGGTTGGTCCCCGGCGTGTCGGCCGTCGTCGTCACGAACGTGCCGGTCGCGCCGTTGGGGTATTCGACATAGGCCGTCACATCGTCCTCGACCTCGATGTCATGCCATTTGCCCTCGTGGCAGAAGGCGCGGATCCGGGATGGCATCATGCCGACGATCCACTGCCACAGGTCGAGGTTGTGCGGACACTGGTTGAGCAGCACCCCGCCGCCCTCGCCCTTCCAGGTCGCGCGCCAGCTGCCGGAATCGAAATAGGACTGGGAGCGGTACCAGTCGGTGATGATCCAGGAGGTCCGCTTGATCTCGCCCAGCTCGCCCGCGGCGACCATGTCGTGCATGCGGATGTAGACCGGATTGGTCCGGTTGTTGAACATGATCCCGAACTTCACATCCGGATGGGCCGCGGCGGATTCGTTCATCTCCCTCACCTGCGCGGCGTATACGCCGGCCGGCTTTTCCACGAGCACGTGCAGCCCGCGGGACATGGCGGCCATTGCCAGGCGGGGATGCTCATAATGCGGAACGGCGACCAGAACCGCGTCGATCCGGCCGGAGTCCATCATGGCCTCGGCGCTGTCGAAAAAAAGGACCGACTCCGGCACGTCCGTACGGATGCGCTCGATCTTGTCGGGAGCGATGTCCGCAATGGCGGCGAGCACGGCGCCCTCGATCCTGCCGCCCCCCAGCGTGCGGGCATGCGCGCTTCCCATGTTGCCAACGCCGATGATGCCAAACCTTACTTGCTCCATACTCTTTCTCCTGACTGTCGTAATGAAACCATTATATGCGATCGCCGTATGGACGGACCCTCTTTTCCAGCAGCTCCCCGCATTCCCCCAGCAGGCGCGCGCGCCTTGCGTCCAGCCAGTCCAGGAACTCTGCCGCCTTCCGATCGCGTGAAAGCATCGCGTCCGCGATCCTCCGGTTCACCTGCGCGTCGTTGAAATCGCCCAACGCGTCCTGCAGCCTCCGAAGAATGTCCGCATCCAGGCGCCTGGTGTCTCCGGCGCCTGAAAACAAAGCGGACAGGCTGCGCAGGCGCTTCACACGGACCCGGAGCGCATGGTAGCCCTCCGGATGCTCCGGCGTCACGGCGGCCGCGCTGTCCAGCACCTCCCGCTCATACTCCTGCAGCCGTGCTCCGAGTACGTCCTGTGCCGGCTGGACGGATCCGGCCACCG
>CAZNGQ010000117.1:0-8080 GCA_964572095.1 uncultured Oscillospiraceae bacterium | reverse complement strand
CCCGCCAGGGACTTGAGCGGCGAAACGTAGATCAGCTGGAGCTCCTGCGGGAGCGAGCCGTCGCGCGCCTCCGCCTTGAGCCGGTCGATGAAGACCAGAAAGGCGGACAGCGTCTTGCCGGTGCCGGTCGGCGCACTGACCAGCGTGTTTTGGCCCGACGCAATGACGGGCCAGGCTTCCTCCTGCACCGCGGTCGGCGTGCCGACGGCGCGCGTAAACCAGCGTGCGGTCAGGGGGTTGAAACATGCCAGCGGATCCGTCATCGGGTTCCCCCCAGCTGATCCAGCTGGTACAGCTGATCCAGCCGGTCGGTCAGTTCGCTCCAGTCCCGGATGTGCAGGCATTCACACGCGGGGATGGCACCGGCATCCCGGCCGTTCCACAGGTTCTCGATATCCTGGTTGTCGTACCACACCGGAAACAGGCCGGCTGCGGCCGCGCCTTCGACATCATACCGGACACTGTCCCCGCAGAACCATGCCTCGGAGGCGTCAAGCCCGGCTTTGCGGAGCGCCAGTTCAAACAGATAGCGGCTCGGTTTGCGGAACATGTATTCACTCGACGCGATCACAAACTCGAACCGGTTGCCGGGCAGGAGCCGATCGATCCGTTCGGTCAAGGCCGCGCCGGAGAATCCGATGTTGCTGATGACGCCGCTCCGGATGCCGTGGGCGGACAGGTACGCCAGCATTTTTTCCGCACCGGGCATGACGGCGCCTGGGGAGGTTCCATCACAGAACACACGCTCGACTTTGGGGTATGGAATCGTAAACTCGATCCCGAGATACTCGTACAGCAACTGCTGGAACTGGGTCTCATGCAGGTCGAATCCCGCCTGTCGGACCGCGCCGATCTCCCCGTACAGTTGCTGCGAGAACCGGTTGACCTCTGCGGGCGTCCTGTTGTCCCGGTTGGACTCGACATGCCTGAACAAGGCCTCGAACCCGCGCAGGGTGTCGTAGTCCGGTTCGTACAGCAACGTGTGCCCGTAGTCGAACAGGATCATTTTCGGAGTCGTCATGGCAGGACCGCCACGATCTCGACCAGGTTCCCCTCCGGGTCGGCGACGGCGGAGTCCCGGAGCCCGTACGGTTTCGACTCGGGCGGGTACAGGGGTTTCGCGCCGGCCCGCACGAGCCGGTCGTACTCCCGGTCGACGTCCTCCGGGGTTGGGACGGGAAACGAGATCTCCACGGTCCCGCTGACGCCCCGGGGGTAGTCCACGAGGGACGGGTCATGCAGCGCCCGGCTGCACAGGTTGAAAAACACCCCGTTGCCCATCCGGAACCCGGTGAACGGGCCGCCGTCCCACTCGAACCCCATCCGCAGGGCGTCCCGATAGAACGCGACCATCTTTTCCATGTCCTCGGCAAAAACGGTTACCGCTCCGATATCCATTCCGGTCCTCCTGTCCCGTCGATCTCCCGCATGATCGCATAGAGTTTGCGGGTGGTGTTGATGTTCCGTACCGTCAGGTTTTTATACAGAGGCGTGCCGATGATTTTCAGCAGTCCGCTGCGGGTGACGTTCTCGCGTGCCACCCGCCACAGCACCGCCCGCGGAGTGAACAGCGCCTCGTCGACGTCCGGCCGGATCGTGAGGCGCCCGGCCAGATCCCGGACATCCGCGCCCCTCGGCAGGAACAGCACGTCGCATTTCGCCCGGTCGTCGTTGTGCCAAGTCTCAGGCACCGACGACATCAGCTGCGCGAACTCCTCGAGGCTGAACGTCAGGATGCGCAGGTCCAGCCCGAAATCCGCCCGGATGGCGTCCTCGAGCAGCGTCTCCAGCGCTTCGCCGTCCAGGCGGGCATCGCGGAATACGACATTCCCGGAGTTGATGTACGTCCGGACGTCCGTCACCCCGGCCCGCAGGAACGTCTCCTGCAGCCTGCGCATGTCGACCGGGTTGTTCCCGCCGACATTGATCCCCCTCAACAGAGCCGTATGGACCATCGACGCCTCCCCCTACCGCAGGAACCGGAACGACTCGAAGTCGAACCGGCTGCCCGGCAGGAACAGGAACGTCACCTTGCACAGGCCGGATACGCGTTCAAGATCGAATGTACGCTCCACGTATCCGTCGGACCGCGTGAAATCCACAATCTGGTTCACATCGCCCTCCGGGCCGGAAAACCGGATGTGGATCGTGTTCCGGTCGATCGGTGATCGGCCGCGGATCGCGATCCGGGTCGCACCGCCCGTCCCGAAATCCATTCCGTCGAAATCGAGCGAGACGTTGTTCCCGATCTCCTCGACCCGACCGTCCGCGAGCGTGAAGGTGTCCCCGTAGATGTGGTCGGTGTCCGCGGCGCGGTTTTCCGCATAGGCGCGGTCCGGCCGCTGGAACGTGAATCCCTTGAGGTGGACCTTGCCGTGCAGCACAAAACAGATCGTCGTGACCCCGCGCAGGCGCTTGGACAGCCGATAGGTCTCCTCCTGGTAAATGTTCCAGCGCGGGGGCTTCTGGTAGACGACGTCCGCCAGCAGCGTGGCGCCCTCGTCGTCGGGCATCCCCTCCCAGATCTGCATCGGATACGGGTCGCCCGTCAGCGCGAAGATCGGCATCGTGACCGTATCCGAGCCGTAGGTGCCGAAGTCGATCCCGGAGACGCCCACCTGGGTCTCGCTTTCCCGCGCGGTCGCGACGCCGCGGTCGTTCCCGTTGCTGACCTCGCCCTTGCTGCGGTCGTACAGCCCGGCCGAAACAAATGCGTACGGATCTTTCCAGGCGATGCCGAGGCCGGTCGCCCGGAACTCCAGCTGCGAGATCAGCCGGATCCGGCCGCCGCCGTTGCGGCTCATGCACCGCAGTCGGAACGCCCCATCCCCGAGCGCGGTCAGTCGCGCCTCGAGGTCGTCCGCCTTGACCGCGGCAAGGTTGGACGGGATGCCGGCGTCGTTCACGATGCTCCACTCGACCTCCCGATAGGATGTGTCAACCGGGTACAACTGCGCTCGGACGATGGCTACTTTACACGTTGCATCCATTGTCAGGCCACTGTCGCAGGACAGCTCGATCTTGCGCAGGGGGATCTCCCCGGACTCTCCCAGAATCACGGGCAGGTCCCGGTTTTCCATATATGCCGAAACGCCGGCAGTCCGGTCGGCAGACACGGGAAGGGCTTCGAATTCCAGGCAGGCGGCCATCAGGCCGTCCGAGGAGACCTCGATCCGGACCGTCCCGGGTTCCGTCGTCGAGGCGACCATCGCCATGAGCCTGCCGGAAAAAAGCCTGCGGCTTGTTCCCTTGTATGGATCGAAATCCGTGCTGTCCCCGTTGTCCAGCCCGACCAGCCGTCCCGCTCCGGATACGCGCACCTGTACGCGGTTCACCGCGTTTTCCACGGGATCCCCGTTCTCATCCTCCACCAAGACCGTGACGAATACGAGATCCGTCCCGTCCGCGTCCAGGCCGGGCTTGTCCGCCAGCAGTCGGATCCGGCGCGGATCCCCGAACGAGCGCTTCACCTCCGTCGCGACGACGCGGCCGTCCGTGTCATACGCGATCGCCTCGATCTCCCCCGGCGCATACGGGATCTGCCACCACCCCGTCAGCTGCGATCCGTGGGCATGGTCGATATCGAGCGTGCCGACGGTCGCCCCGTTGTGGCGGAGTTCGATCCGCGGGGCGTTGGAGAACACCCGGACGTCGATCGCCTGGCCCGGGTTCCAGTCCCAGTACGGCAGCAGGTGGACCATCGGCGCGATCCGGTGGTCGGTCCATTCCGCCTGGTACAGGTAATAGGCGTCCTTGGGAAACGTGGCGGTGTCGATCTGGCCGTAGTACGAGCTTTTGGTGTGATACGGGGTCGGTTCGCCGATGTAGTCGAATCCGGTCCACAGGAACTGGCCTGCCGAGAATGGGGTGTCCCGCTCCGTGAGGATGCAGAACTCCGCGGACTTGGCGCCGTAGCTGACCGGGGAGTTGCCGAGCGAGGAACACTGCTCGTCGTCGTCCGCCAGGATGGACTGCGAGAACGGGAAATGATAGATGCCGCGGCTCTGCACGATCGAGGAGGTCTCGCTGCCGTAGATGATCCAGTCCGGATGCTCCTCGTGATGGGTGCGATAATACCGCTCCGCGTAGTTGTATCCCGCCAGTTTGACGATGTCCGCGCATTTCTGCGCGTTCTCCCAGGGCATGTAGTTCGACCCGATCGTGATCCGGGCGTTGCCGCGCGGATCGTGCAGGCGCACCAGTCCGGCCAGCCGGCGCGTGGTCTCCTGCCCGCGGGCGTCCGCGTGGGTGTCGTAGATCTCGTTGCCGATGCTCCACATCAGGAGGCTCGGGTGATTGCGGTCCCGCCGGATCCAGCCGGTTACGTCCCGCTCGGACCATTCCGGGAAAAAGCGCGCGTAGTCGAACCGGTTCTTCGGGCGCTCCCACATGTCGAACGCTTCCGAGAACACCAGCAGCCCCATCCGGTCCGCGAGGTCCATCCACTCGGGCGCCGGCGGGTTGTGGGAGGTGCGGACCGCGTTGACGCCCATCTCCTTGAGGATCGTGAACCGCCTGCGGAGCGCCGCGGTGTTGAAAGCGGCCCCGAGCGCGCCCAAGTCGTGGTGCTCGCACACCCCGTTCAGTTTGTACGGGCAGCCGTTCAGTTCGAGACCCCGGTCGGGGTCGAAGACGAGTTCGCGGAAACCGAGGTTCTGCGCGACGGATTCGACGACGTCGCCGGACAGGCGGGACACCTCGGTCTCGAGCCGGTACAGATGGGGATCCTCCGGGCTCCACAGTCGCGGGTGCTCTATGGTCATTACCTGATGGTCGGTCACGTCCGCGCCCGCCCCCTCGACCACATCCGCAGCGGCGGCGATCGTTTCGCCGTCCCGCAGGATCGCGTGCGACACCCGGACGACGCCGTCAACGTGTAGTTCCGTATCGATCTCCACGGTCCAGGTGTCGCCGTCGCGCCGGGTCGAGACATACGTGCCGTCCGTCGCGATGCGGGTGCTCTCCCGCTCCTTGAGCCAGACGTTGCGGTAGATCCCGGCACCGGAATACCACCGGGAGTTCGGGGACTGGAACACCACCTTGACGACAACCTCGTTCTCCCCGTCCGCAAGCGCATCCGTGATCTCATGCTCGAACGAGGTGTAGCCGTACTTCCATTCACCGACGAAACGCCCGTTTACATAGACCGCCGAGTCCATGTATACCCCGTCGAAACAGAGCAGGAACTGGTTATCGCTCTTTGTATGGATAAAGGTCTTGCGGTACCAGCCGATGCCGTTCTCGTAGAGGTTTTGCGTGTCCCAGATCAGCCAGTCGTGCGGCAGGTCGACCGGCTCGAACGGGAGGGGCGCCCAGTCCGCGGCCTCCAATCCGGTTTTGGCGAAGGTCCATCCGTCGTTGAAAAGCGTCTTTGTGTTCATGGATGCCTCCCTTCTGTTATCGCACGCCGCATCGGTTCAGCCGATCGGGATACCGAACAGCGCGGCGATCGTCTTCCCCATCACCAGCGCGGCTTCGTCTTGCGTCACTTCATCCTTCAGCAAAGCCTGGTACATGGCCACCGAAACATGCATCAGCGCAAACGGCGTATCGCTCCCGAAGCAGACCCGATGGGGTCCCAGCTGGCGAACCGCCTTCAGGATGGATACGTCCCGTATGGCACTGCCGATCAGGGTGATGTTCGGATGCTGTGCCGCGATCTCGATGCACGCGTCGCTCAGGTCGGCGAAAGCGGCGCCCCCCATATGCACCATCAGGATCTTCATCTCGGGATAGGCCCTGGCGATCTTGGCCAGCCGGAACGGATGGGTGTGCTCAAAGGCGTCGGCACCGATATGGAAGGCTGCGATCGCACCGGTTTTCGCGATCTCCTCGATGACCGGAAAGGAAAGGTGGACGTCATCGATGTAGTAGCCGTTCTGGGCTCCGTTCAGCTTGACGCCGTAGAACCCGTACTCGTAAACGCACCTCTTGACGGTGTCTTTGGCTTTCTCCACCCCGAGGTTCGGGTCGGCCCAGCCGAACCCCAGGATCCGGTCCGGATGCGTTCTCATGGCCAGATAAACGTACTCGTTCGCCACGTCGATTTCCCTTTTGTACGGAGGCTGGATCCAGGTGACCGCTTTGTCTACCCCTGCATGGTCCATCCGGTCGATCAGCTCTGGAAAAGTGATGCTGTTTCCACCTTCCAGTACGGGGGAAATGTGCGTATCCGCGTCGATGATTCTCATGACAGCTCTCCGTTCTCCGTCCACTGGATCGCTCGGCTGAAGCAGCCGATCCGGACGGCTTCATTCGGGATTTCAAGCAGGAACCCCTTCGGCGGGATGGTTTTCCCTTCGAAGCACTTCGTGGTGATTCCATAGTTGACGACCACCCGGGTTCCCTCGCCAAACTCCGATTTCTGCAGGGCGAAGTCCTCCGACAGGTACGCATGGGATGTCATCGGACTGAACGCGGTTTTACGGTGGACATGGCCCAGCAGCCGATAGCACTCCACAATCAGGGGGAACAAATCTTCCCACTGGTCGTGGGTGAGCGACCAGCTGGACGGCTGCCCGCTCAACAGGTCATGCAGCACATGGTTGGCATGGTCTTCCCGGCCAAACGGCTGGCCATGCTGCCAATAACAGATCACCGCATCATGATAAACCAGGTTGAACAGGGGCGCGGCGATCCCGAACGTGGGGGACTCGATCCCCGACGAGTATCCGGTGGCGCTGCCCGGAAGCCCTTCAAAGTACGGGCAGTACGCCATGGCCCAGTCGGTTCCGCCTTCGCCCCCCGCGATCAGCCCCTTCTCCACGGAAAGATACTCCAGCACCCTCTTCTTCATTTCCTTGTCTTTCGTCCGGGTCAAGGGGTGGTCTTTGTCAAAACACTCATAGAGGGTCGTCGCTGTGATCGTGTCCAGGTAATAGGACGAGAGATCGACGTTCTTCCCGATCAGATCGAGGTTTCTTCGGATCAGCTCCATCGACGGTTCCGAGCAGATCAAGTGGCAGAGCCCGCCGTCCCAGACGCCGCCGAGCTGGATGGACCCATCCTCGTTTTTCATCAAATAGCGCGTGTCGTACGTGGGCGCTTCCGGGTAGAAGTCCTGATAATTGTCATGAAGCGACAGGACATACCCCAGTTTCCGGATTTTCTTGCCAAGCGCGCTCAGGCCCGCTTCGCCTCCGGCCACCTCCGCCGGGGGCCACATGTCGACATGCTCCCGGTCGTAGCCCATTCGGTTCCATCCGCCCAGCAGGAACAGGGCCTCCTTGACCCCGGCCGCCTGGAGCTGCTCCGCCATCTCGCCGACCTGGTCGAAGGTGGTATGGAGTCGGGTGTAGCCATTGAGCACGGGCTCGGACCAGGCGCGGAAATAGGGGGTGTCGGGTCGGTTGGTATAGATATAGACTTTGATATCCGGCGCGCCGATCAGTTTTTCAACCATCGGGTTTGCCTCGATCTTGTCCGCCAGGGATACATATCTGCCGTTCTGCATCACATGGGCGCGATATCGCTTTGCCATTCCGACATAGCCGTTGTCCACGGTCTCCAGCCGCAGGACTCGCCGATATCCCAGCTCGCCGCGGCTTGCCTTCCAAACCGGAGAGAGCGAGCAGATCCGCTCGCCGGGGATCAAGCCCTGCCGGGCATCGACGACTTCGCCCGCCGGGTCCACGACCGCGTTGCCGACAAGGTGCAGCGCGCAGTCGTCCGGGGTCTCGACCAGGCAAAAAAGGCCGGAATCCTGTGTTTTCGCGCCAAACCAGGACATGTTGAGCGCACCCGATTCAAAGTCCAGTGTCTTGTCGACATCCGAAATGCGTGCCCAGGCGTTGTGCATGTACCGCATGAATCCGGCATCGAGCCTGCCCGGGATGATCGACCCTTGCTTGTACGGAACGGCCAGATAGCTGTCCGCGGCGCCGGACTTGAACCATAGAAGGTGGGACGGGTATTCCAGGGAAACCAGATCCGCATCCGTTGTGACGCTCGAGACTTCAATCGAGACATGATCGTCGAACCGCACGATCTTCGTGTTCACTTCATACGAAAAGCCTTCCGGGTCCCGATTGCTGAATGTCATCGATATCGAGTCGTCCGCTTCCAGGATCCGGGTCGGACT
>CAZNGQ010000116.1:0-8088 GCA_964572095.1 uncultured Oscillospiraceae bacterium | reverse complement strand
CCGCACGAGAACCAATCCGACCGAATCACCCGCGTCGACTGACCGTTGGACAAGCACTTGCGCCCATCGAACCGGCAGGGACGGCACCGATCCAAAAACAGGAAGACGGCACGGACCGTCCTTCTGTTTTTTGCGGTCTCCGTTCTCCTGACATCATCGTGCGGAACCAGGGAGCCCGAGACCACCGGATCCACGGGATCATCCGCTCCCTTCGAGACAACACAATCCTCCGCAGGAAAGCCGTCCGTAACGCCCGTTCCGACACCGGCGACGACGACGGCAGGTCCGGCAACGTCCCGTGCGACGACCGGCACGGAACCGACGGCGACCGCCACGCTTCCGACGACGGCCGCCCTTGCAACCGCTCCGCCTGCCCCGACGCCCCTGCCCGACGCAACCGGCGTCCTCGCGGACCTCAAGACCCTGTGCGGGATCGGCAGCCGGCGGGTCGGGACGGCGGGCAGCGCCGCCGCCCGCGAGTGGATCGCCGCCGGCCTGGCCTCCATGGGGTACGCGGTGTCGTACGATCCGTTCGTATCGACATATCGCGGCAATCCGGAGGGGATCAACCTGTCGGTCGTCGTCCCCGGCGCGGACCGGTCCCGCATGATCGTGATCGGCGCCCACTACGACACGATCGAGGGGATCGAGGGCTGCGAGGACAACGCGACCGGCGTCGCGGCATTGCTCGACATCGCGCGGAGACTTGCGGGAAAGCAGCCTGTGATGGATGTCTGCATCGTTTTTTTCGACTCCGAGGAGTACGGACATTCCGGATCCGAGCATTTCGCGGCGGCAAACGCGGACCGTACCGCGCTCATGATCAACCTGGACTGTGTCGGATACGGGGACTACCTGTATGCCTACAGCCGGGAGGGAGCGGCCGGGAGTGTTCGTGAATACGCGATCGGCCGGGCCGCGGCGATCGGGGTCGACCTGACGACCCATGCGGGATACGGCGTCTATCCCGCCGGCACCGTCGGGGCCTGGAGCGACCACGCGTCGTTCGAGAGCCGAGGTGTCGACTTTCTTTACCTTGAAGGATCAAACGTCGCGGTTCCGGGAATCAACGACTGGTGGGGCTATACGGCGGAAGACCCCTATGTCCTGCATACCGGGCAGGATACGATGGCCTATCTGCTGCCCCGTTACGGGGAGCGCATGGAACGGCATATGACCGATGCCGCGATCCTCTCGGCCGACCTGGCCCTGAACGGGTTCACCTCGTCGCCGTGACCGCAGCGAACGCTTTTTCCATGGTGTCCCTGACATTGTCGAAGGTGTCGAGTTCCCCGATCCGGTCGGCAGAAAACCAGCCGGCGTCGCTGACTTCGTTGTAGTCCGGCCGGAGCGTGATGTCCGCTGCCGAGCAGAGATAGATCAGGTCGATGTGGTTGTGGGATCCGTCGCCCAGGATGTCCTCCAGCAGGATCAGGAACGGCGTCTCCAGTTCCCTGCATCCCTGCGGATCAATACCGAGCCGATTGGGCAGGATGGCCGCTGTGACACCCGTTTCCTCAAGGATCTCGCGCAGGACCGCGTCGTCGGGAAGCTCGTTGGCCTCGACATGACCGCCGGGCGGCAGCCAGACGCCCAGTTTCCGGTGCTTGATCAAAAGCACCTCGTTCTGCGGGTTGAAGACGATTCCCGTGGCTGTAAAATGCTGCCAGGTGTCAGAGGACATCGCTGTTTTCTCCTTGTCGTTCGTCACTCATATCGCAGTGCGTCGATCGGATTCAGGTTCGCGGCCTTTTTTGCAGGGTAGATGCCAAAGAACAATCCGACCGCGCTGGAAAACACGACGGCGATCAGTACCGATTGCAGGCTGAGCGCCGGATGGATCTCACCCAGATTGCGGACCGCGAACGAAATCCCGTACGACAGCCCGATTCCGGCCAGAATCCCGATCGCTCCCCCCATCAGCGTCAGGATGACCGACTCGGTGATGAACTGCATCATGATGTCCGTTGTTGTCGCGCCGATCGCTTTCCGGATGCCGATCTCGCGCGTACGCTCCGTCACGGACACGAGCATGATGTTCATGACACCGATGCCGCCCACCAGCAGTGAAATCCCCGCGACCGAGCTGATGAAAATGGTCAGGATGTTGATGATGGAATTGATCTGATCCAGGATCGAGGCCATGTCACGGGAACGGTAAACCCCGCGTTCCTCGTTGTTGTGCCGGTTCTGCAAGGCGCGGATCGTGGAGTCGGTGGCCTCGGCGGACAGCTCGGGCGTGACCGCCATGATGTTGATGCTGGACAGGATGTCCAGGTCCTCGATCAGCCGGTTGGCGGTTTTGAACGGCATGTACAGGAAGAACGGAATCGTGAAGGAATCCGCTTCGTCCGCGTACATGGCCATCATGTCGCTCATCTGCGACGTGATGCTCTCGCAGACGCCCACGACGACGACCTCGACCTGATGGCCGTCCTTGCGCACGGCAAAGCCCTCCCCGACCGCGTTTTCCGCACCGAACAGCCGGACGGCTCCGACGCGGTCGATGATCACGCTGGTCCGGCCGTCCTCGAATTCGATGTCGGTGAATTCGCGTCCGTACACGATTTCGATGTCCCCGAAATGCGTGAACTGGTCGTCGATGGCCGCCAGGCTGGCGATGGTCTGCGTGTCTTCCGTCACTGCGGAGCAGATGGTCTGGACCGGGGTCGTCACCCACTTCACCGTATCGATGTTCTCACGGATGTACTCGACGTCCCGGGTCGTGATATAGTCGGCATCCCGGGCCCGGCTTTCCCGGACGGAGATGGAGACCGTGGATGCGCCGATCTTGTCGAACTGGCTCATGACCTCGCTCTTCCCGCCTTCGCCGAGCGACACGATGGCGATGACGGAGGCGATTCCGACGATAATTCCAAGCATCGTGAGCAACGCGCGCATCCGGTTGGACAGCAGACTGTCGAATGCCATTTTCAGGCTTTCAAGAAACACGCTTCGCCTCCTTTCTGCGGTCGTCCGTGATCTGCCCGTCCACGACACGGACGATCCGGGAGGCGTACGCGGCGATGTCCGCCTCGTGGGTGACGAGCACGATGGTCGAACCCGCCGCGTTCAGCGACTGGATCAGGCGCATGATCTCTGCGGAGGACTCGGAATCCAGATTGCCCGTGGGTTCGTCCGCAAGCAGCAGCGCGGGCCGGCAGATCGTGGCGCGCGCGATCGCGACCCGCTGGCGCTGACCGCCTGAGATTTCACTCGGCTTATGTCCCGCCCACCGCGTAAGGCCGACGGCCGCAAGCGCCTCTTCCGCGCGCGCGCGCCGTTCCTTTTTCCCGAAATCCGCATAGATCAGCGGAAGTTCGACGTTCTCCAGAACGGTCAGCCGGGGAAGCAGATTGAAGGACTGGAAGACAAATCCGATTTCCTGATTGCGGATCCTGGCCAGTTCGTCCCGGTCCATGTCCCGGATATCGATCCCGTTAAGGATGTACTCCCCCTCGTCCTTGACGTCCAGACACCCGAGGATGTTCATGAGAGTGGATTTGCCCGAGCCGGACGGCCCCATGATCGCGGTGAACTCACCGGACGCGATGTCGAGGTCGATCCCCTTGAGGGCGGTGAATTCCATCGCTCCCGTACGGTAGGTTTTCCATACGCCGCGCAACCGGATCACGATGCCGGGATCGGAACCCGCTGCGGAACTCCCGCCGGACTCGCCCCGGGAAGGAAGATCGTCCCCCCGTTGCCCATGCCTGCGGAGAAGATCCTGCAGACTCATGGGGCGGTTGCCTTGACATGGACCGCCATGCCGTCAGCCAGGCTGCCCGACGGGTTCAGGACGACGCGCTCGCCTTCCAGAAGCCCGGATACGACCTGTGCATGCGTGTCGGACTGGATGCCTATCTCCAGATAGGTCTTGCGGAGGACGCCGTCCGGGCTCAGCACAAACACATAGTACTCGCCCAGTTCCTTCTTCAGCGATTCGGACGGAACCATCAGCGCGGCGTCCGCGGCGGAGATCCGGATACGGGCGTCGATCGGAAAACCGATCAGCAGGTCGCCTGGCCGGTGGCTCGAGATCTGCATCTCGATTTCCAGAGTCGGTTCCGATAGGGAAGATCCCGTCCCCGCCATGTTCAGAAAGGAATCCGCCTGGGACGAACCCGTGGAGATCCCGCCGCTGGCGACGGCCGCGATTGAGGTGACGCTGCCGGGATACGTCTGACCGTCCTGAACGAACTCGACGGACATGCCCTTCACCAGCCTTTTCGCCTCGGTACGGCCGGCATGGAACACCGCCTTGAGGTGCACGTCGTCGTAAACTGTCAATACAGCCTTCGCCGCGGTGTCGAGTCCGATGGACAGTCCGGCAGTCGTGGACGGCGTTTTTTCCCCCGGAGTCAAGTCGATGGAATATACGACGCCGTTGAACGACGCGCGGATGGCGGGCACAGCGCTTTCAAGCGCTTTCCGCGCGGACTCCTCCGCCTGTATGGCCTGCAGCTGGGCGGATTGTGCCGAACCCAGGATGGACTGGATCTGGGAGTTCTTGTCCCCGGTGCCCCCGGAAAGTCCAAGCGCGGCCAGAATCGAAGGGTCCTGCAGCAGGCTGGAATAATCCATGGCCGTCGTGGCGGCGGTCGAGCCGGCGAGGGCCTGCACTTGCGGCGGATCGAATACGCTTCCCGCGGTCCGGGCGGAAAGTCCCGAGGCCGTTGTCCCGGACGGTTCGGTCGGCACGGTTGTCGGGATGACCGAGGGGGTGGGTTCCGCGGTCGTAAAGGCCGGCAGCGACGGGAAACTCGGAAGGCTGGGGATGGACGGCAGCGTCGAAGGCAGCGTGAAGGCCGGGTTGTCCAGTTCGTCCTCGATCCGCTGCAGCGACTGGTTCAGCGCCTCGAACGTCGCAAGGATCGAATCGATGCTCGCCTGCAGGTCGGCCAGCTGCCGCGCGGTCGCCAGCGCGGACTCGGCCGAGGAGGCCTGCATCTCCTGCGCGACGCGGGTGGCATCGGCCAGCGCGGCCTCGCTCCGTTCACGCAGCGCCTTGGCGTCCTCATACGCCTTCTGCTGGGGAGAGAGGTCGAATGTGGCCAGCAGCTGGCCCTTGACGACGCGATCCCCCCTGCCGACATACACATTCTGGACAAGATGGCCGGCGATATACTCCTCCTGGGTGTTTCCGGGAAGAAGGTCGGCCGTGATGTTCATATAGGAAACGACGTCGCCGACGGAGACATCGCCGACGCGGACTTCCGGCAGCCGGTCCTGGCGCCCCGCATAGACGGTATAGCCGGTGACCGCGAGCACGACAACCAGGAAAAGCGCCATGCCGCGCCGGAACGATCGAGCTCTGCGGGTGGTTTGTTTGTGTGCCATGGGGATGATCCTCCACTCTGTTTCAATATTCTATCATGTCGCGGGATCGGTGGGATGAATTGAAAAACCGCTGGAATCCGGTATAATCCGGACAAGAGGTGATGGAGATGGATCGTTTGACTTTCAAGGCTCTTTCCCGGCGTTCGCCGGTTTTTCTGGATGGCGCGACCGGCACCTGGCTGCATGCGCGCGGTCTGTCCAAGGGTGCCTGCCCGGAGGTCTGGGCGCTCGGGCACAAGGATCTGCTGATGCAGATGCATCGGGAGTATTATCGGTCGGGCACGACGATCGCCGTGGCGTTCACATTCGGTGCCACCGCGCCGAAGCTCGCCCATTATGGCGTCGGCCCGGGCGAGGTCGAAGCATTGAACCGTTCATTGGCCGAAGTCGCGTGCAAGGCCCGTGATGACGTGCGGGAGGAGATCCGGCGAACCTCGCCTGAGCGTCCGGATATCCTCGTGTCCGGCGACATCGGCCCGACCGGGCGCTTTCTCGCGCCGGCCGGCGACCTCTCGCTGGATGCGCTCGTCGAGATCTACCGCAGCCAGGTCCGCGGCCTGCTGGCCGGGGGCGTCGACCTGTTCTCGCTGGAAACCATGATGGACCTCGGCCAGACGCTGGCGGCGCTGCGCGCGGTCCGGCTGGAGTGCGATCTGCCTGTCCTGGCCACGCTGACTTTCGACATATCCGGAAAAACACTGTCCGGCAACACGCCGCTGGAATGCGCCATCGCGCTTGAGGCGGCCGGCGCGGACGTCATCGGCGCCAACTGTTCGACGGGTCCCGAGGCCATGGGTCTTCTCCTGCAGGGATTGGCCGGACGCACCGGCATCCCGGTAGCGATCAAGCCCAACGCCGGCATGCCGCGTCTTGTGGATGGGCATACGGTATTCGACATGGGTCCCGAGGCGTTTGTCGACGCCATGCTGCCGTTCATCCGTTCTGGCGCCGGGAGTTTCTTTGGCGGCTGCTGTGGAACAACCCCGGAGCATATCGCGCTTCTGGCCGGCTCCGCGGAAGGGGTCACGCCCGCGATCCCTGCGTCCGTCGCTCCCGGGACGATGGAGATGATCTGTTCGTCGCGTGTATCGATCGCTGCTCCGGCCGCCGGCTCCGTCACCTTCTTTGCGGCAGCGGATCCCGACGATCTGCAGGATGCCGTCATGGATGCGATGGAGGATGGCCCCGAAGCGATCGGGATCGATTTCAGCGGCATCGGTTCGCCGGACATCGCCGCATTTACCGAAGCGATGGGCTGGGTCCAGACCGTCTGCCCCGTTCCGCTGGTCTTCCGCAGCGACAACGCAGCGCTCCTGGAGGCCCTGACCACGGCCTATCCCGGCCGGGCGGGAATCGTCACCAGCCTGCCGGGTGTCTTCAACGGAGCGATGCGTCTGCCCTGACAATCACGCAATCCATAAAAAACAGCGCCCGATCCATCTCGATCGGGCGCTGTTTCGTTGTCAGGCTGGTCGGTCAGCAGCTCTGGCGGAGCAGCTCCGTGTTCTGTTCGACGACCGGTACGGCGCTGATCTGGCGATACAGGGGGATGCCCGTGCCGGCCGGGATCAGCTTGCCGATGATGACATTCTCCTTGAGGCCCAGCAGCGGGTCGATCTTGCCCTTGACCGCCGCGTCGGTCAGGACACGCGTGGTCTCCTGGAACGAGGCCGCCGACAGGAAGGAATCGGTGGCCAGTGAAGCCTTGGTGATACCCAGCAGGACACGCTTGCCGAGCGCGGGATTCGCGCCGGCCGCCTCCGCCTTCTCGTTGGCGGTTTCGAAATCGAAGTAGTCGACGATGCTTCCGGTCATCAGGTCGGTGTCGCCCGGATCGTCCACGCGGACCTTGCGCATCATCTGGCGGACAATGATCTCGATGTGCTTGTCGTTGATGTCAACGCCGTTGTTGTTGTACACCATCAGGACCTCGTCGATGATGTAGCGCTGAACGCCGGTGACGCCCTTGATCTTCATGATGTCCTGCGGGTTGGCCGAACCGTCGGTCAGGCGGTCTCCGGCCTCGACAACCTCGCCGGTGTCCACCAGCAGGCTGGCGCCGTAAGGAATCTCGTAGTTTACAGCCTCGCCGTCGCCGGCGGTGACCACGACTTCGCGCTTGTTGCGGGCATGCTCCTCGACGCGCACAGTGCCGCCGATCTCGGTCATGACGGCCTGCCCCTTGGGCTTCCGGGCCTCGAACAGCTCCTCGACGCGGGGAAGACCCTGGGTGATGTCGTCGCCGGAAGCGATGCCGCCGGTGTGGAACGTACGCATGGTCAGCTGGGTGCCCGGCTCGCCGATGGACTGCGCGGCCATGATGCCGACCGCTTCGCCGCCAACCGCGCTTTCGCCGGTCGCCAGGTTCATGCCGTAGCATTTGGCGCAGACACCGATCTTGGCACGACAGGCAAGAATCGAACGGATCGGGACACGGGTGATTTCCGCTGCGTCGATGCGCGCGGCGATCGGTTCGGTGATCATCTCGTTTTTCCCGACCAGTACTTCGCCGGTCTTGGGATCCAGTACATCCAGCGCCGCAAAGCGGCCGATGATGCGTTCAGACAGCGACTTGAGGGTTCGCTTGGACTTGCCGCCGATCGTCAGCTTGACCGCCTCGACATGTTCGGTCGTTCCGCAATCCTGTTCGCGGATGATGACGTCCTGCGACACGTCGACCAGTCGGCGGGTCAGGTAGCCGGAGTCGGCCGTCTTGAGCGCGGTGTCCGACAGGGACTTGCGGGCGCC
>CAZNGQ010000115.1:0-8146 GCA_964572095.1 uncultured Oscillospiraceae bacterium | reverse complement strand
GATTGCTGAATGTCATCGATATCGAGTCGTCCGCTTCCAGGATCCGGGTCGGACTTCCCAATGCGGTCTTGACGGCTTTCCCGGACTGCGTCAACGTGATCCAGCCGGTATTCCGACCGAGCCAGCCCGTGTTTTTCCCGATGCCCTTCACGCCAATCATTCCCTGGTTGTCGACAAGGATCTCCATGTGGTCGTTTCTTTTCACAATCATCCTGTCATCCCTCCCGGCTCCGCCAGGGCGCGCGCCCGTTCCGTCATGACCGCCCGCCGCGCCGCCATCTCGGCCAGCATCTCGTCAAAGACCGCCGGAAGCCCGGCCTGCAGGACCCGGACGCCTTCCGCGGTGATGCCGCCCCGTGTCGCAACGCGGTCGATGACGCCGGAGAAGTCCAGCCCCTTTTCCAGCAGGAGCCGGGCCGTGCCGAGCACGGATTCGGTCGCAAGGCCGGCAAGGTCGTCCGCTGAAAACCGGTCCGAACTGCGGACACCGGCGGCGACCATCTCGCGGAGGATGGCGGCATACAGTCCCGGCCCGCAGCTCGTGTATTCCGACACCAGCCCGAAGTCGCGCTCTTCCAGCCGATAAACCCGGCCGATCGTGCCGAGCATGCGCTCGATCGATTCCGCGTCCCCGTCGGACACCCGCCGGTTATGGCAAACGGGGATCACCCCCGCCCGCACCTCGGCCAGGACCGACGGCATGATCTTGGTGATCCGGGCGTCGACGATCCGCTCGATGTCGGCGATTCGGACCGCGCCCGCGATCGAGACAAGATGGTGCTCCGGCGTCAGGCACGGCCGGATCTCGCGCAGGACGCCGGGGTATTCCAGCGGCTTGACGCACAGGAACAGGATCCGGGCGGACCGGGCCACCTCCGCCGCGTCGTTGGCGATCGTGATACCGGGACAGTCCCCGCGGATCTCGTCCAACCGGCTCCGGTCCTTGCGCGTAGCGACCATCGGGAGCCCGTGGTCCCGGCAGTATGCCGCGAGACCGCGGGCCAGCATGCCGCCCATGCTCCCGTATCCGACAAAACCCGCTCCATCCGCCATGATGCCCTCTCCCCTGTCCCGTTTACCGGACCTGGATGTGGATCGCCTCGAATATCCCCAGCCGATCGATACACACCGTGAGTTCGCCGTCCGCCCAGGTGAACGGCACGTCGTTTCCGCTCACGAGGCTCCGGACCGTCACGGGTTTGGCCGCCATCGGAACCGTGCAGGACGCGCCGGCGATCACGACGGGCGGATAGAAGGAGTTGCCGAAATGTCCGGTCTGGTTCACCAGGTGCAGCAGGGTCGAGCCCGGCTCCGCCGTACGGGACAGCGTCACCTCGACCATCGGCGGCAGGTCGGTCGCCACCGGTTTCAGTTCCATGACACCTTCAAGGAGGTCCAGCATGAAATTCATCGTGTTGGGATACCCCTGCCGGTGGAACAGCCGGCCCGGATACCACGGCACGCTGACGCACCGGCCCGAGCCGAATGCCTTGACGAAGGCCGCCGGGTCCTCGCCGGCCGGCTGGAGCGGATAGCAGCGTTCGGGCGGGCCAAAGGGTTGAGGCGGGATCATGCGCAGGATCGGCCGCGTATCCGCGTCGCGGGCCGCCAGGATATAGTCGCCGTCGACCGCGACCAGCCGGACCCCCGTAAACCGCCGGAATACGGCATGGTCCGCCTCGTCCAGCTGGAAGTACGCGCCGCGTGCCGCCCGGGACGCTCCCCGGTCCTTCCAGCCCATGCAGGCGAGGGCCGGCGCCGCGCGCTCTTCTCCGTCCGCGTCGACCGAGCCGGTGCGGCCGGTGCAGAGCAGCTGTCCGCCGGCCGCGACGAACCCGTCGAGGACCGTTGCCTCCTTGTCCCCGATCCCAGTCAGATCCGGCAGGATGAGCGTGCCGTACTTGCCCAGGTCCACGTTGCGGATCCGGCTCAGGAACACGACGTCGAACAGGTAGTGGCCCTCCGTCAGCATCCGGTACAGCCCGGCCGCTTCCGGACTCTCGCCCAGTCCGCCCCAATGGTCCGCCGTGAGCATGGCGATCTTCGCGACCGACTCGTTGTCGCGGTACAGCGCCTGGTTCTTTTCATGATAGGCGAAAACCCGCTCGACACCCTCGTAGCCGGACGTGTCGTCGTGGTTGTCCAGCCGCCCGATCAGGTAGTAGTCCAGCTGCCCGGCATTGGCCAGGTTCTGCCACAGCCGGGTCTCCTGCTGCGTGGGAGAGACCGCGGTATGGCGGATCGGGTAATCGATGAAATCGACCGACGTATTGCTGGAGATGAAGTGGCGGAAAGACGCCCGCACCCATTTCGTGTTTTCCGATCCGGAGTACGGCCAGTGCGGCAGCGGGCGGTCCAGCGCGGTGCTGGATTCCTGGCGGATCATGCCGCTGTCCAGCGTGTACACGTCCCGGTTGACCAGGATGTCGGGCCGGATTCCGCGGATGAACCGGCAGACGCGTTCATTGTGGGCCTCTGTCGTGGCATGCATGAACCGGCGGTACTTGCGGTAGACCGGGTCGGCCTTGTCTTCCCGCAGGGGCAGAAGCAGGCCGTACATCTCCTGGAAAAGCTTTTTGCAGGCGTCGCAATGGCAGATTCCGAAGTAGTTGTTCGAGTAGTCCCGCACCTGGTATCCGCCCATGTTGAAGAAGATGCCGTCGAAATCCAGCCCGGTGACGCATTCGCGGATGATCTCCAGGGCGTAGTCGTGCTGGTAGCCCCCGTTGACGCAGGCATGCACATCCCCCTCGTAGTCGACGATGGCGCCCGCGCTCGTGCGGTACGCCCATTCCGGGTGCCGCTCGTAGACCGCGCGCCGGATCTTGGAAAAGTCGGTCCGGGCAAGGACACGGATCCCCTCGTCATGGCAGGCCGTGATGATGTCCCGCAGGCTGTCGCCCGTCAGGAACCCGCTCTGGAAATGATCCTCCAGCCGGGTCGGATAGCTGGCGATGATGCCCGCCGCGTTGATCATCGCGACGTTTGCGTGAAAGCGCTTGAGGTCCCTGACGTACTGCCCGGCGTCGATGTCCGCCATGTCGGTTTCGCGCAGGTTTGTCTGGATCATGCGCCAGTCGAAGTTTTCCCACCATTTTCCCATTTGTCTGTTTCCCTTCCTGTGTCTGGTATTTGATCGGCGGCATGCGCCGCTAGATGGTCTTTCTGCCGAACAGCACCGCGAAGTGATAGTACTTGAAGACACAGCCCACATCCGCGAATCCGGCCGCCCGCATCCAGTCCAGCTGCTCGTCCAACCCGGCTTCCCGGTCCAGGGCGATCCGCTCGTAGCCGGAGCGGATTTCATCCGCAGACAGCCCGCTGGCTTCGATGCCCTGGAACCAGATCTGCTTGTTCATCGCCTCGATGTACGGGGTTTCCCCGCGCACCTGGTCGGCATTGATCAGGATCCCGCCCGGCCGGAGCAGCGCATGGCATTTCGCGTACATGGCCTCCTTGAGGGGATCCGGCAGGTGATGGAGGGAGAGCGCGGACACGATCAGGTCGAACGGCCCGCCGAACTCGTGCGTCACATAGTCGTCGACGATGTATTGTACGTTGCCGATGCCGTGGAACCGCTCCCTAGCCTTGTCCATCATCCCGGCGGACAGGTCGATGAGGGTATAGGTACCGTCCGGGTACCGCTCCATCAGCGCGGCGGACAGCAGCCCCGTCCCGGCGCCGACGTCGAGAATGGCGGGGGTGCGGGACTCCGCGGACGCGACCGCCACGGGGATTTTATAGAAATCGTCGAAGCAGGGGATGAATTTTCTCCGCTGCTCGTTGTACTGTCTGGAGATTTCGTCGAATTTCCTTTGGACGTCGTTCATGGCTCCTCCATGCGGCCGGCGACCGGCCCGTATTCCAGCGCGTGGATGGTGTAGGGGCAGTTCGCGATGCACAATCCGCAGACCGACTCGTCCACACCCAGTGTCGCCGCCGCGCGCGCCCGCGCCGCGGTACGGCACGCATGGGCGTCAAAAAAGGCGGCCCGGTCCGTCTCCGGGCTCCACAGCCGTCCCAGCGGGGCATGTCCGGGGCACGCGTCCATGCAGGCGCTGCAGCCTTTCGGGCAGTTGGACCGGGTGACAGGGGCACCGCACTCCAGCGGGGCGTCGGTGAGCACGACGACCAGCCGCAAGGCGGATCCGAACTCGCGGGTCACCAGCAGCGCGCACTTGCCGATCCAGCCGAGCCCGGCGCGGGTCGCGACGGTTTTGTGGGGCAGCACGGTCCGCAGGTCGCCGTTCTGAACGACCGTCGGCGCAGCCTTGGCCCAGGCCTTGTACCCGCGGCGGGCCAGGAGATCCGCCACCCCGGCCGCAAGCCGCGGCAGCCGCTTGTTCATGGACTGGAACTCGGCATAATACCGTCCGGGATTCCCATTCCGATTCTCGCGAATGGCGGCAGCCGAGTAGACAAGTCCGATCGCAATGCCGCGGTCGAAATTCTGGCGCGTCTCCGGCGGGAGGATGGTCAGGTCTGCAAAACCAACGACCGGGACCCCCTCGTTTTTCAGACTGTCACGGATTTCATCGGACAGGGACATGGGACCTCCTGCTTGCATTTCGCGCCGCCATGCGCCGGATCGGCATCGGTTCATATCCTATTGTGGCGATCCGAACCGGTCCGAGTCAAGGAGAAACGCTTGCCGCAAGGCCGATCCATCTCCTCCGTTCTTCTTCAGTTTATGGGTTGGATACGCTTTTCCATCTCAATCAACTCGTAGTTGCACGTCAGTTCATACGCTTCACAAACATCTCTGAGAGCGGTATCCGAAAAAGTCAGGACAAGGTGATCCACATCGGGAGACAGGTATTTCTCAAGCGCATTCAGCGATCGTGGAAAATTGATTTCCGGTAAGTCGATCCCGTAGGACGAACAACCTGGAAAATCGGGATCAAGCCTGCAGTGTCCGCAAGAGACTCCATCCAGGAAAAAGCCGATCTCCAGTCTCGTGGGCAAACCATCTTTCCCCTCGCCTTCATTTTGAACCATTGCCGTGATTTCGTTCCCGATGACCTTTTCTGTATGCAGCAACGAATGCGGAATGATGTATTGGTATTTCTTGCCTTTCTCAGTGAAGCTATATTCTTTATACATCCGGATAGCCGCAGCATTGTCCGTCTGGACGCTCAGGGTGATCCCGGTCTTGTCCAGTACGCCGGACAAGCCGATCAATCGATCCATCAGAAGCCTGGCATACCCTTTTCCGCGCTCGCCTGGAATAATGCTGATCTGTGACAGATGCATATGGCCGTTGACTTCCCTGGCATATGCATAGCCGATCGTTTGAGCATTCGATATTACAATCCAAAAGTGGTTTGCCTGCATTTCGTGGAACAGTTCCCGATTGAAAGGTTCAGCCGGGAAGCATTGTTTCACGATAGGGCAAAACGATTCATACTGCAGGCAAGAAGGCCGGTAGATCACATCGATATCCATGTCGTCATCCCCCTTCCAGCATTGTAGCGCAACAAACCGGCGTACCGCGGCATTTACGGTACGCCGGCCATGCTCCTTGGCTGCTATGCTGTTGCCTGAATTACACCCGCTCCCAGGTCTCGCGCGCGGACTCCCGGTTCGGCAGGACCGCGAGGTACTCCGTCATGCCGTCCTCCCCCTCCAGCCCGAAGGTGCGCCACGGATTCGACACCGGTGAGCCAAAGCAGACCTCCGCCGTGCCTTCAGTGACATCGAACAGCATGGACCAGAGCGTTCCCAGCCCGTCCCGGTAGTAGTGGCAGGCCAGGCCTTCCGGCATCTGGGTGGACAGGAGCTTTTTCAGGTCATTCGGCTCCACATGGTCCGGAGCCAACGTTCTGGTGATGGCGTCGAACCGGTCGACCGACTGACGCATCCGGTTGCGCACCAGGCCCTGCATCTCGGGCAGCACATAGTGGTTGGTCGACGCGACGGTCGACGCTCCCGTGCCCGCCTGGATCCGACGGACGGATAGGACCGAATCGCAGATCTCGACCAGTGCCGCATGCCCGTTCCGGTCCGCGAAGATCAGGCTGGTATAGGCGGATACCGGCAGTTCGCGGATGCAGGCGATAGCCTCCTCGACGTCGGCACAGGAGTCGAGCAGGATCCGGATCACCATCCAGAAACGCAGCCCCTCCGCTTTGGACATCGCCATGGGGATCCCGGCGGACATGGTCACACACAGCCCTTTTTCATTGATGCCTTCATACCGGCCGAACAGCAGCAGGCTGAACCCCAGATGAGCATAGGCCCCTTCAGCCTTGACGGTGAGGAGGCGCTTGTCGTCGTCTTCGCTCCACTCGTAGCTCCGGCCTACATAGGTATGCCCGTCGGCGGACTTGGGCGGCAGCACGGCAAAATGTCCGCAGTTGCCGTGGGACACGGCGGAAAAGGAGTAGAAGATGACCTCTTCGGGCGACCGCCGGAACGTGTCCGCGAATCCCTGGATCTCCTCGTTGATCCGCGGGCAGTACCGGTCGAACATCCGGATGGCCGCCCGGACCGATTCGGGGGAACCGGGCCGGATCGCATCGTTGCCGCCGATCCAGAACCCGGCCTCCTCCGGGTAGTGGAGAAGGACCAGCTCCGCTTCCTTTTTCCCGATTTCGTATGGTGTGCCCGAGAGGCGGACATGCCGATAGACCGCTTCGTTCCCCTGTGTTTCACCCATCGTCGTTTCTCCTTCCGGTTTTGAACCCGTGCGGATCGCTCTATGGGCATGGTACGACGTGGAGAAACAGCGGGCTTGTCCGATCTTGCGAAGTTGCGGCTGGAAAAACCCGATCGGCTATCCGATCAGCAAGGCCTGCATATCCTTGGTGAAAGCCATCGTTTCCGTCTCGATGAGTCTCTTCAACTCTTCCGGATGGTCAAAGTCGGGCTGTTTGACAACGGAGACCGACAGGATGGCGTCCACACCGGGACTCGCCTGTGAAAGCGTGTATCGGCCCAGATCCACATGGCCCAGCCGCGCAATGGTTTCCGCCTGGACCTGCCGGTTGTTCCCCGCGAGCCACAGTTCGAATTCGCAATCCTCGTGCAGGTACACGATCGCGATCTTCAGCTTGAGGCCCTTGAGGGCAGCCGGTGTAAACGCGAAGTAGGTCATGTCCATATATCCGAAATACAAGGCGCTGGAAGAGTCGTGCGGATGGTTGCGCTCCAGGCTGGCCTTCAGGTCGGACAGGAATGCCAGGATCCCTTTGTAGGCTTTTTGGATATGCCCCTTCTTCAGCTGGTCCGTATACTCCCGGATATCGTGGTTCAATGAACCCATGTCTTTCTCCCTTCGGCTCCTGACTGCGGCCTGGTTATGCCGTCCCGGCCTCCAATGCGTCGTTTCTCCGGATTTTTCGTCGTGCGTACAGGAACGTGGCGACCTGGCCGATACCGGCCAGCGTCCAGGTGATCGGGTAGCAGAGGAACAACATGAACACGGTCGGGTTCCAGGCATAGAACGTGTAGATCCAGACGATCCGCATCAGGCAGGCGCCGGTCAGGGTCATGATCATCGGCAGGATGGAGTAGCCCATCCCGCGGGACAGGCCGGGAAACACGTTCATCATGCCGCAGGAAAAGTACGCCGACAGCAGGATCGTCAGGCGGATCATGCCGAGTTCGACGACCTCCGAATCGGAGGTGTACAGGCCAAGCAGGGGCCTTCCGAAAAACAGCACCGTGCTGCCCAGGATGACCCACGTCGCAAAGATCAGCACCGTACTGACTTTCGCGACGGTGTCGATCCGGTTGTACTTCTTTGCGCCCATGTTCTGGCCGGTAAACGTGATCGCGGCGTTGTAGTAGGCGTTCATCGACGTGCCGACAAAGCCCTCGACGTTGCCGGCCGCGGAACTGGCCGCCACCAGCGTCGAGCCGAACGAGTTGACTGCGGACTGGATCAGGACGTTGGAGATGGAGAACAACAGGTTCTGCAGGCCGGCGGGCAGTCCGATCCGGACCAGCTGCAGAAGCTTCCTGCGGTCGATGTGCAGCAGGCGGCGCGGGACCAGCCGGATCCCGCCGTCGCTTCGGTACAGGCAGACGAGGATCAGCACCATGGACAGGTACTGTGCGATCGCGGCGGCCCAGGCTACGCCGGCGACGCCCATCTGCAGGCCGACCACAAAGAACAGGCTGAACGCGACGTTCACGACGCCGG
>CAZNGQ010000114.1:0-8166 GCA_964572095.1 uncultured Oscillospiraceae bacterium | reverse complement strand
GATCATGGCCGGCGAAGTTCTGTCCGGCGAACTCCGGAACGAATTGAGGCTGCCATTTGCCGGCGTCCGCGCCGGCGAGGATCTGATGGTGATCCGGCCTCGCCTGAGAAGCAATATGATTCCCTATTTTCGCAGCATCATCGCCAGGGTGCTCGTGATCGGAGCGGGGCTTGGTTCCTTTCTCATCACGGTCTTCACGATGCTGATCCTGCGCCCGGTCCGTAAATTGACGGACGCGACCAAAGAGATCGCCAAGGGCAACTTCGAAATCCATGTCCCCGTCCGGAGCAGCGACGAAATCGGCCAGCTGGCGGACAGTTTCAACACCATGGCGGCGGAACTGAAAAACATGGACGTGCTGCGCAAGGATTTCATTTCGAATGTCTCGCACGAGTTCAAGACCCCGATCACATCCATCCAGGGTTTTACGCGGCTGATCCGCGAACCCGGCCTGACACCGGAACAATTCGACGAGTATACCGGCATCATTCTGTCCGAAAGCGGCCGGCTTGCCAATCTCAGCACGAACCTGCTTCGGTTGTCAAAGCTCGACCATCAGGCGATCTCCGGGCCGGAGACGCAGTTCGCGCTGGATGAGCAGATCCGCAGGACCATCGTCCTTCTGGAGGACCAATGGGGCAAAAAGCGGATCGAGTTCGACCTCGATCTCGACGATACCCCGTTCAAAGGATATGAAGAGCTCATGCAGCAGGTCTGGATCAACCTGATCTCGAACGCGGTCCGGTTCTCCCCGGACGGCGGGATCATCCGGATCACGCTGCACACGGATTCGGGACACCCGGTGTTTGCCATCGAGGACCACGGGGACGGCATCCCGGACGAGGCGAAACCCCGGGTGTTCGAGCGGTTTTTCAAGGCGGACGCGTCACGGTCCGCGGACGGAAACGGACTGGGCCTGGCGATCGTCAAAAAGATCGTCGAAATGCACAACGGCCGGGTCTCGTTCGAAAGCGAGACCGGCCGCGGTACGACATTCACCGTCATTCTGTAAGGGAGTTCCGGCTTATCCCCGGAACTCCTCGAGCATCCTCCGCGCGCTTGCCGTCACCATACCGTGGTCGGAACTCATGACGATGAACCGCACGCCGCGTTCCACCAGTTTTTTTGCCGCTGCGCCATCCGACGCGACCGTACCGGCCACACGCCCGGAACGGACGGTTTTATCTATGATCGTGTCCATCGCGTCCTGAACGAAGGGATGGTTGGTCTGGCCGATCACGCCGAACGCCTGGGACAGGTCGCTCGGGCCCATGAAGACGATGTCCACCCCTTCGACCTGAAGGATTTCATCCAGGTTTTCATAGGCTTCGCGCGTCTCGCAGTATCCGACAAACAGCAGGTTTTCATTGACCCGGCGCAGGTACTCGTTCATCTCCAGCATACCGTAACCCGCCGCGCGCTGCGTGTTGGCGAATCCGCGGCTCCCCTTGGGCGCGTAATAAATCGACCGCACCGCCTTGCGGAAATCATCGGACGTACGCAGATTCGGCACGTGGACACCATACGCGCCGGTGTCCAGCGCCTGCAGGATCTGGGGGGTGTCGTTGTCGCGCACACGAACGATGGCGGTCACTCCGTGGATCTCGGTCACGCGGATCAGGTTCACCATCGTCTCCTTGCTCATGGCGGTATGCTCGTTGTCGAATATGACAAAGTCCATTCCGGACTGGCAGACCAGTTCCGTGATCGCCGGATCGACGGACTTGATGAACGTCCCGATCACGGTCTTTCCCTGGGCGAGTTTTGTCTTGAGGGTGTTGGTTGCTCCGAGCATGAAATCCTCCTGAGATAATGGATGGGCAGAAATCGAATCTACTCCTCCATGATATCAATAAACACACGCGAGATCTCGGGATCGAATTGCTTTCCGGCACAGTTGGCGATCTCCCTGAGGGCTTCCTGCCGGCTCTGGACCGGTTTGTACGCACGCGAATGGGTGATGACGTCGTAGGCGTCGATGATGGACAGCACACGGGACAGTTTGGGGATGTTCTCTCCTTGCAGCCCGGCTGGATACCCGGTCCCGTCCCACCGCTCGTGGTGGTGCAGGATAAGATCGGCGATGTTGTTCAGTTCGGGCGTCGACTTGGCCAGTTCGTACCCCTTCTCCGAGTGCTTTTTCATCAGCTCCCATTCGGTTTCGCTCAGTTTGTCCGGCTTGAGCAGGATGCTGTCCGGGATGCCGATCTTCCCCATGTCATGGAGCTTGGACAGCAGGCTCAGTTCTTCGAGCTCGTAGTCGTTCAGTCCGAGGGCCTGCCCTACTTTTCGGGAGATGTCCGCGATCCGGGTGGCGTGTTCCTCGGTCTCGCAGCTCTTTTCATACAGCATTTTCTCGATCGACAGCAGGATGGAGTTCCTTGCGCTCTTTCCTTCCGTCAGCTTGTGACGGTACATCCGGTCCTCGGCCAGCTTGAGGAGCGCGACGAGATCGTTGGATCCGTCGGTGTTCGTCGCGCTGCCCAGCGCCAGACTGGGTTGGAGCGGATCGCTCGGGGCTTCGCCGCACAACTGCAGGATCCGCTCGCGGATCGGGCCTGCATGCTGTTCATCGGTTTTCGGCAGGATGATGGCGAATTCATCGCCGCCCCAGCGTGCGACGATGTCCTCGTGTCGGGTGGCCTTTTTCAGGATCGCGGCGATCGTCTGGAGCAGCTTGTCGCCTTCCAGATGGCCAAAAATGTCGTTGGCGATTTTCAGGCCGTTGCAGTCTCCCAGCAGGATGGTGATCGGGTATTGCCTCGGCGTGTTGAGCCGGATCATCTCTTCTTCGAAATAGGCGCGGTTGAACAGTCCGGTCAGCTTGTCATGGAAACTGATGTATCGGATTTTGTCGTTTTCCTGCTTCTCCCGTGTGATGTCCCGGAAAACGATGACTTCACCGAATATAGCCAGTGAAGTGTCCTCGATCGGGTTGCGATTGATGGAAATGTAGCAGGTCCCGCCGTTTCTGGACGTGAGGCTCATGGTTTCCAGCGCATCCGGCATGGCATGCGGATATTCGTCCGCCGGGAGTCCGGCATCTTCGGGATCGGCCTCCCGGACCGGCTGGAATACCACTTCGAGCGGCTGGCGGTAAGCCTCGTCCCTGGGCCAGCCGGTTATGGTTTCAGCCATTTTGTTCATCATGATGATCAGCCCGTCGTTGTCCGTCGCAATAACCGCGTCGCCGATGGAGTGCAGTGTTGTCGACAGACGGGTTTCGTTCAGCTTGATGCTCATCTCGTTTTCTTTGCGTATCAGCGCGGAGATGATGATCTCGCCGATCAGGCGGATCATTTCGAGATCCGTCTCGAACCAGTTGTTGCTGAACTGCTTCTGGCTGAACTGGAAAAAACCCATTTTCTCCGATTCAATCACGATGGGGATGGCGATCGTCTCCATCAGGCCTGGATTCGGCAGGATTCCCTCAGCAGGAACGGTGCGTGACACCTGGAATTTCACATGGTTCTGGATCCTGCCGGTCCGGAAGATCTCCACCGAACTTTCCTCGGCTTCCTCGACCTCGCCGATCATTCGGAGCACCTGCTGGATCTCCCGGTCCATCTCGTCGACCCGGATGGAGATGAAACGGGTGGAGATGCCGGAAATGAGTTTTTCCATGGATAGCCGGTGCCGAAGCGCTTCTTCCACAAGCTGGACCCCGGTGATGTTCTCGACCAGAATGGAAGCTCCCAGGAATGTACCCGATACCCCCACGGCTGGATAGGCGTCCAGCCTGAAAAAGGTGCGGTCTCCCCCATGCGGCATCATCTCGATGTCGACTTCCGCGTGCAGGCCCGTCCGGACCTTTTCGACGAACTCGCGATATTCCCGCGGAGCTTTCCGGCTGACGTACCGTTCCAGTCTCTGATGGAGCATGTTCTCCGGCATCTCACCGATCCGTTCCGCGATCCGGTTGCTCACATACAGGATGGCTCCATCGGGAGACAGGCAGCAGATGTCTCCGCTTGCCAGGCCGGCCAGGCCGTCCGGGACCGGCGTCCGGTGCTCCGATTGGTAGCTTCCGGCCTTCAAGGATCCGTCGCTGACTCGCGCGATCAGCATGATCGGATTCCCGATGCAGGCCAGCGAGACTTCCGTAGAAATCAGCAATCTCGAGAACCCGCCGTCCACCGAACCGATTCCATACCGTTCGTTCGGGTTCAGTTCCGCTTTCATCGCGCGTGCCATGTTGCGGGTTGCGCAGCCGGCAGCTTCGGGGAGCAGCAGATCCTGAAAACGGGTGCCGACAAGGTTCGTTGTATCCAATGCATAGACAGCCGCAAGCAGTGGATTGAAGCAGGTGATCCGGCCGTCCGGTTCCAGAACCGCGACGATGTCCGGCCGCATGGCGAACAGGAGACCGACGAGATTGACCGTAGGCTGCTTCAGGTTTACGCTGCGTGACCCGTCCGGCAGCGCGGACGAAAGCAAAATGCCGGCGATCTGTTCGTGCAGGACGTCTTTGTCCATCCAGGTGTCCCAGGATCGGGTATAGACTCTTGTTTGGGACAAGTCCTGGAAAACCTGTTCGTAATGGGCCAGATTCGAGTGCAGGGACCGGTTGGAGTCGTCCAGGATTCTCGCCTGTTCCAGCAATCGCCGGTTTCTGACGCTGAACTTTTCCGTCGTGATCCCGGCAAGCAGGCCAATGACCGGCAGCAAAGCCCCGGAGATCATGTCGAACCGGCCAAGAAGAGTCGCAAACCGAATGCCTTCTCCCGCTTCCAGCAGGAGAAAGCCGGTCTGGACGATCGCGATGGACAGCCCGGACAGCATGCCGGCCCGCATACCGCACAGGAGGGAGCAGGAAAAGATCAACAACAGGGAGAGGAGTGTTGACTGGATGGAAACCGAACGGAGCAGCAGCAGAAAAACGGCGAAGTAAACCATATGCAGGCTCAGGACAGACAAAACGAGCCGCTTCTTGACAGGTAATGTGACATTCATCAAAGGTGAATCCACTTCCATCCCCTTGGAAGAAAACGAACGTGATGAATCCGCTTGCTCATCCATTCATTTCACAGTTACCAGTATATCCCTCTTGTTGTGCGATATATTACAGTCTATGGTATCGATGATTACATTTTGTTCGCAAGTCGGATCACTCCTTCGCCAGGGAGGTTCCGAGCGAGACAATCTCCTCGAGCAGCTCTACGCGCGCCGCTGCAGCCGGCATGTACTCATAAAGGCCGACACCCGGAATCGTGAACTCTTCGGACAACCGGCGCAGCAGTAGCGCCATTGTCGAGGGCGCCAGACCGCCGGAAACCGGGAGCGGCACCCAGGGAAACAAGGCTGGTTCAAGCACATCGAGATCGATATGGATGTAGAGGTTGTCCTTCCCCATCGCACGGATGGTCTCGATGACGATTTCCAGGTCTCGCTCGACATCCTCGACAGACAATTCACGGATCCTGACAGCGTCGATGTATTCCCGTTCAGGAGGGTCGATATCCCTGACGCCGATCTGGACGATCTGTGACAGATCGAGGCGATTGTCCAGCAGATGGAGAATCGCCGGATCCCCCTCCCCCAGGAGCGTTCTCACCGGCATGCCGAAAAACAGCTTGCTTGCGGACGTCTCCGGAATGTTGAGATCCGCATGCGAATCCAGCCACAGGAGCGTCAGGTTCCCTTTCAATTTGCGGTTCAGGTATGCGATGGAGGTGACGTCGGCATCGCAGCCTCCTCCAATGGAGAAAAGCGTATCCGGCGCAGCCTGTTCGATCATGGATTTCGCCCTTTCGAGCTGCAGCAGGATCGCCCGGTAATCCGCGATGTTGTTCTCGACCAGCCCCTCGCCCTCCGGGGCGACCGGCACTACGGTACAGGGCCGTCCGGTGAAATACCTGGCGATGATGTCGTACGCTCCCTCGTAGGTGGAACGGTCCGGCCAGGATCCTTGCCATTGGGGGAAAACCAGATTGAGATGCTTTCGGTGCATGTCTGCTCTCCTGTCCTGTCGATGGATATCATGAAAATGATACCAGTAGACCGTACGAAGCGCGCAGCCGTTTCTAGTGGATTTCCACGCGGGTCACATACAGAATTTCACAGGCGCCGTCGCCCGTATCCAATCGGGTCAGGCTGGATGTCCAGGTGCCTTCCTTGAAGACCACCTTGACCAGTTTGCCCCTGAGCGTGACATGGTCATTGACCCGGATGCGGTCCAGCCGGGACGCGATCCGGTCGTCCGCCGGGATCATGTGGACATTGGCGGAATGTTCCAGAATGTAGTCCCGGGACACGGGTGAATCGGTGTCGAACCGCATCTCGTACCATCGGCCGTATTGTGAGTATCGGATGTGGCTGTCCACCTCGGGCTTGTTCATTTCGCCCCAGGCCAGGACCAGGTCGAGCGGCGACACCTGAGCCGCTCCGTCCGATGTGTATTCCCGCCTGTTTTTAACAGCCGCGGCGATTTCGTAATCCGCGAGGAAAACGATCTGCACCGGTCCGTCACGTCCGGAATATGTGATGGTATCCGTCATGGAAAGCGTGCTTTGGATTGGGTCGCCGATGAGGTCAGGACCGGTATAGGGGTTCCGGATCGACAAAACCAGGACTGCCGCGGCAAACCCGACGGCGACCAGGAGGAGCCATTTGTCCCTGACCAGTTTCAATACCGATATCAGCATGTATCCCTACCCCGGCTATCGATTCGGAATAGTCCCGCATCCCTTGTCAGTTTCTCACAGACACGCCATGATGGAAGCCCGCAGTTCCTGGATGAACTCGACCTCGTCGCGTTTTTTCACATGTGCGGTGGAAACCGGCGGCAGGACCGTGCATTCGACAGATGCCGAGCCGACCCGGGATCCGCTTTTCGACAACGCCTTCCACGTGCCGTCGATGCAGATTGGAACGATCGGAACACCGCTGCGGACGGCCAGTTTCAGCCACCCCCGCCGGAATTCGCCGGTCGGGCCGCCATCGTTCAGTCGTCCCTCCGGGAACACCGCCATGGAGCGCCCCTGTCGCAGGTACTCGACCCCCTGGTCGATGCAGGCAAGCGATTGGCGGGCGTTCTCCCGGTCCACGAATACGCATTTGGTGAACTTCATCCAGGTCCGGAGGATCGGGTACTTCAATACCGAGAGGATGGACACAAAACCGACGGGCATGCCGAGATAGCCCTGTATGACGAGGCTGTCCATGTGTCCCTGATGGTTGCTGACGAACAGGACCGGTCCTTCCGTCGGGATGTTCTCCCTGCCGGTGATCCGGACGCGGGATCCCGACAAGGAAAACAATACCCTCGCGATGCGGGTGGAGACCCAGTCGGCCCATCGATCCCGCGCGTCGTCGCGGCCGATATGGTCCAGGCATTCGACGATCCAGATCAAAGGGCAGGTCAGCACCAGGAACGTCCATCCCGATGCGTACCAGAAAATGGTCTTCAGCATAGGTTATCTCCAAACCGGACAAGATATGAGACAGTCTACATGCGTTTGCCCGACTTTACCATGCAGTTGTAGGATGAACGCCGACAAATGATCCAATCTCGGCTTACAACGGAATCCGTCTTCCGCTGATCGTTGAAAACGGCAGATTTTTCTATCCTTTTTATAGAGAGAAAAACAGAAGGAGAACAATGCCATGTTCGAAGTGATCCGCAATGAGGCCTTCTTCCGCAGGATGTTGCTGGAGGCAGTGAATAAATTTCTTTGGTCGTCATTGGCACTGGTGGAAGCCATCCTGGGAATCCGCTTCTTTGCTTCCTTGTTGTCGTCCGGTAATGGAACCGGACTTGTCAGGTTCCTCGGGCAAGTATCCAGGACCGTTCTCGCGCCGTTCGAAGCCATCTTCGGTGTGTCGGTATCCGAAGGTCCCGTCTTCCAGATGACAAGCCTGTTCGCCATGGCTTCCTATCTCGTGCTTTTCTGGATGCTCCTCAACATGAATGGCTCCATGCTTGCCCGTTCGCCATTGAACTATCGGATAATCAACCGTAGCACGGCAGTCGCGACATCAATAAACGGTCAGGACAGTCTGGAGAATCTGGAGAATCTGGAGAATCTGGTGAACCCGGACTCCGGATGGATCGGCGACAGAGAAGTCGCGGCATGAGGGCGAATGCTTTTTCATTTGACGTTTATCCGTTCCGGACCCCGCTGGACCTATTTGCCGTACTGGGATGCCAACGATATAATGACGTGA
>CAZNGQ010000113.1:0-8419 GCA_964572095.1 uncultured Oscillospiraceae bacterium | reverse complement strand
ACTACCTGGTCATGTTCAAGAACGAGACGCACAACCACCCGACCGAGATCGAGCCCTTCGGCGGCGCGGCGACCTGTCTGGGCGGCGCCATCCGGGATCCGCTCTCCGGACGGTCCTATGTCTACCAGTCCATGCGCGTCACCGGCAGCGGGGATCCCACCCGGCCGGTTACCGAAACGATTCCCGGAAAACTGTGGCAGCGCAAGATCACCAGGACGGCCGCGGCCGGTTTCAGTTCCTACGGAAACCAGATCGGCCTCGCCACCGGACATGTCGACGAGATCTACCACCCCGGCTACATGGCGAAACGAATGGAGATCGGCGCGGTCATCGCGGCCGCCCCCGCACAGAACGTGGTTCGGGAACAGCCGCGTCCAGGCGACGTGGTCGTGCTCCTCGGCGGACGTACCGGCCGCGACGGCTGCGGCGGCGCGACCGGATCGTCCAAAGGGCATGACGAGACCTCGCTGGCTTCCTGCGGTTCGGAAGTCCAGAAAGGCAATCCGGTCACGGAGCGCAAGATCCAGCGGCTCTTCCGCAACCCGGGCATCTCCAGGATGATCCGCCGCTGCAACGATTTCGGCGCGGGCGGCGTTTCGGTCGCGATCGGTGAACTGGCGGACGGCCTGGAAATCGACCTGGACACGGTCCCGAAAAAATACGAAGGACTCGACGGCACGGAGCTTGCGATCTCTGAATCGCAGGAACGGATGGCGGTCGTCATCGATCCGGCAGACCTGGAGGGATTCATTCAGGCCGCCGACCAGGAGAACCTCGAGGCGGTGCGGGTCGCCACCGTGACCGTCGAACCCCGGATGGTCATGCGGTGGCGCGGACACGTGATCGTTGACCTGTCACGGGCATTCATCGATACCAACGGCGCGCCCCAGCGCGCAGCGGCCGTGGTGGACGCCCCAGCACCGTCGGAGGTCTGGCCCGGGGAGGGCGGCGCGGCCGCAACGTTCGGCAAAAGACTGGCAGACGAACTGTCTCGGCTGGATAACTGCTCCCGCAAGGGACTGGTGGAGCGGTTCGACTCCACGATCGGCGCCGGAACCGTGCTCATGCCGTTCGGCGGCGCACGTCAACGGACGCCCGAAGAGGGCATGGCGGCGAAAGTCCCGGTCCTGCACGGGGAGACGGACGATTGTACCCTGATGGCATACGGATTCGATCCGTGGCTTTCCGCGCGCAGTCCGTTTCATGGCGCGTACTATGCCGTGGCGGAATCCGTAGCCAGGGTCGTCGCGATGGGCGGCGATCCGAAGGACATCTATCTGACTTTCCAGGAGTATTTCGAACGGATGCAGAACGCCCGTTCCTGGGGGAAACCGCTGTCCGCGCTACTCGGCGCCTATCAGGCGCAGCGGGATCTCGGCCTCGCCGCCATCGGCGGCAAGGACAGCATGTCCGGAACCTTCAAGGACATCAGCGTTCCGCCTACACTGGTCTCGTTCGCCGTGGGATTCGCCAGGGCGGACCAGGTGCTCTCGGCGGCACTGACCGACGCAGACACCGCAGTCTATCTGCTGCGGGCCGTACACGACGCACAGGGCCTGCCTGACCGGAAGACCCTGCAGGCCAACCTGGACGTTGCGTTCCGGCTGATCCGACGCGGTGCGGCCAAGGCCTGTGCGACCGTTCGTTCGGGCGGGGTCGCGGTCGCGGTCGCGCGGATGTGCTTCGGAAACGGCCTGGGCTTTGCGTTTGCATCGGACTGGACGGATGACGACCTGTTCCGCGCGGACCGCGCGTCCCTGCTTCTCGGGATTTCAGCCTCTGACACGGACCTCGCGCAGGAGCTTGTCGAAGCCGGCGCCATCCTGGCGGGCAGGACGCAGAACGAAAAATCGTTCTCCGCGGAGAGCGGATCCCTGTCGTTCGACGATGCGCTTGCCGCCTGGGAAGGCACGCTGGAGGGGGTTTTCCCGACGTCCGTGCCGGTCACGGCGGATGCGGGTCGGATCGAAGTGCCCGACAGGCCCGCCAGCGCGGCCGCCCGCCGCGCCTCCCCGCCCGAGGCTGGAAAGCCGGTCGTGTTCATCCCGGTGTTTCCGGGAACCAACTGCGAATACGACACGGTCCGCGCATTCGAGCGGGCCGGCGCGACTACCGAGGTACTGGTCATCCGGAACCTCTCGCAGCAAGGGCTGGCCGACTCCATGCAGGCATTATGCGCCGGGGTGTCCCGTGCCCGGATCGTCATGCTGCCCGGAGGTTTTTCCGCCGGTGATGAACCCGAGGGCTCAGGCAAGTTCATCGCCGCAGCCCTGCGCGATCCGCGGATCGCCGAAGAGATCCATCGGCTTCTGTACTCCAGGGACGGTCTGATGCTGGGGATCTGCAACGGGTTCCAGGCGCTGGTGAAACTGGGATTGCTGCCGTATGGACGCATCGAGCCGTTGTCGGCCGAGTCTCCGACCTTGACGTTCAACCGGATCGGGCGGCATGTCTCGTCCTATGTGGGGACGCGTGTGGTCTCGAACCGTTCACCATGGCTGTCACTGGTATCCCCGGGTGACCGGCACGTCGTGCCGGTGTCGCATGGCGAGGGCCGGTTCGTGGCCGGTCGCGACCAGATCCTCCGCCTGGCGGAGAACGGGCAGATCGCGACCCAGTATGTGGATGCGGACGGCCTGCCGTCCGATCGGACGGATGTGAACCCCAACGGGTCGCTGTTTTCCATCGAGGGCATCACAAGTCCCGACGGGCGGATCCTGGGCAAAATGGCCCACTCCGAGCGCCGCGGCCGCAATATCGCGGTCAATATCCCCGGTGAGAAGGACCAGCGGCTGTTCGAAGCGGGAGTCGCGTATTTCAAGTGACACTGTCAGAATGACGGTGTCACTGTGACAGAATCAAAAAAGGCGGCGCGGTTTCGATCGCGCCGTCTTTCTCCTTTTTTGGGGATCCTGTCGACCGGCATGAATCCGATTGAGTCCATCACGGGAGCAATATGGACCTTGAGGTGAGTGTCTATGAATAAGCGTCCCGTATCGGTCCGATCCCTGCGTATCACCGCTCTGGCCATCCTGGCCGTCACGGCCGCCGCAACGGCGCTCCTGTTGTTTCTGCCTGCATCGGAGCCACCGGCGCCCGGTGACGACGGTCAGCCAGTCGCCACCGATGCCCATGCGGCCTTCACAATCTCCGAACCGTCACCGGTTGTCCGGGAGTCGGATCCAACCAGGATCCAGACCGTCACGGATCCGACCATGCCGTTCGCGGAGCAGCATGTGCCGACTACCGTCCCATCGACACCGGCATCCGGCAGACCGATCCAAAATCCATTCATCGCGGATCCGGACAAGATACCGGCGTCGACATCCGGAACCGCTCCCGATGCCTCCATTCGCGCGACACCATCTCCGACTGCTGCCACCACCGCCCGGTATGCAAAAGAATCCGCGTTCTTCCTTCGGCGTTTGCCTTTTCTTGAAAAACACTTGCGCTCCTCCCGCTTCATCACGGAAACCGTTGAAGTGGACACAGCCAATCCGACCTCCATGGTGATTTTGGCCAACTCGGCCGCACTTGCGGAAAATCTGGATGGCTTCTTCCGTTTTACCATAGACCGCGACGGAGAGACCTGGGGAAACGCGCCGCTCGCCCTGGGCATCATGCGGCTGTATACCGACAGTGGCAGGGACAAGGCATATGCGGACGGCACATTCTGCTCGGACGGACTGGAAGGGGTGCTGGATGGCGCGGTGCGGGCGATCCTTGACACCGCCTATGAGCCCGGCATGACAACATTCATCCTGGAACAGTACCGGGCGGGCCGGATTGCACGGAGCGGCGGCGGTACCGTATCGAAACCGGCAACCCGGGTGGTCGCTTCCTTTTCCTGGCTGGATGTGGTCTATAACGACGGTTATGTGACGTATGTCGAATTCTATCCCGATACGGGTACGGTCAAGGCCTGATGGCCCAGTTCGGACAGGATGGCTTTCGCGACGTCCACATCGCCGTCGTAGGGATCGCTGCGGTCGTCCCTGTCCAGGAACTTCTCGTTGCCTTTAGCCAGAAGGAGAACCACATCGCCGGGACGCGCGGAACGCAGCGCATGGCGGATGGCATCGCGGCGGTCGCGAATGAACAGCGTGTCCGCTCGCTCGATACCCGTGCGGATGCTGGCGGCGATGATCTCGGGATCCTCGTTTCGGCAATCCTCTTCCGTGAGGACGATGCAGTCGCACGTACTGTCCGCGATCCGACCCAGCACCGGGCGTTTTTCGGTGTCCCTGCGCCCGGCGGCACCGAATACCGCCAGGACACGGCCGGTTCCGCGGATGGCGCGGGCGTAGGCGAAGATCTTGTCAAAGCCATCCGGAGTGTGCGCGTAGTCGACGACGACATGGAACGGCTGCCCCTGGTCGATGCGTTCGATCCGTCCCTCTACCTGGGACAGGGATGCCACCAGCGGAACGAGATCCGCCAGCGGGATGCCGGTCTCATGGATGGCGGCGAGAACCGCGAGCAGATTGGATATGTTGAAACCGGCCGACAGATTGGTCTCCACCCGGTACGACTGCCCGCGATGCACCAGCCGGAACCGGCTGCCGGCGGGAAACAGTTCCAGGTGATCCGCACGGTAGTCCGCCTCGCTGTCGATGCCGTATGTGACGACACGCGCCCTGGTGGCGGCGGCCAGCCGGTCACAGGACGGATCGTCGCGGTTCAGCACGGCAACGGCCGAGGGCTTGAGGCTGCGGAACAGAAGGGCCTTTGCCTCAAGATAGTTGTCCATGGTGACATGGTAATCGAGGTGTTCATGCGTCAGATTGGTCATGATCGCGACATCGAAGTCGATGCCGTCCACCCGCCGCTGAACGAGCCCGTGGCTGGAAACCTCCATGGCGACGGCACGGAGTCCGTCATCCAGCATGTGGCGGAGGATGGCGTTGAGCCGGATGGCGTCCGGTGTGGTGTGAGGCTGGTTGTCCGGAGCATGGTTGTAGCCGTTTGCGATCGTGCCGATATATCCGGTCGGACAGAAAGCGGAATAGACCTCCCGGATGACACTGGCGACCGTGGTCTTGCCGTTGGTACCGGTCACGCCGAAAACGGTCATGTGCTCGGACGGCCGGCCAAAAAAAGCGGACGCGGCTTCGTTCAGCGCGGACACCACATCGTCGGCATAGATATAGACAACCCCTGCGCGGCGGTCCGCCAGCGGGCTGGAATGCACGATGCAGACAGCGCCGCGATCGGCAGCGTCGCCTGCGTACCGATGCCCGTCCGACGTTGCGCCGACGATGCAGAAAAAAGCGGAACCGGGCGTCACCACCCGCGAATCCATGGCCAGCGACGTGACCTGCGCCTCGGAACCGGTGCCAAACAACTCACGGATCGTCATCGAGTTACCCCTCCTTGTCGCCATCCATTATAATGGATGATATCGCAGGCCGAAACCAAATCCATCCATACGGTGGACGCGGCCGCGGAATGAAGGGGGAAAATGAGCTACGCCCGTCCTGGAACCATCCGAATCCTGATCGGTCTTGCCATCCTGCTTCTGACGGCCGGTTGTGCGACCGGTCTTGCCACAACGGAAAGGACCCCCCGATCGGCCGCCGTTTCGTCGCCGCCGTCCACCATGCCCATTCCGTCCTCGACGACGGTCCCGACGGCAGGGACGACGCTTCTGCCTCCGTCCCCGACACCGTTTCCGACGCCCACACCGGTCCCGCTGGCCGCAGAGGCGGTGATCTACGGAGCAGGCGATGTGTTGCTGCATGACACGTTCTTCAACTACGAGCCGGACGCCAACGGACATTACGACTATACCGAGTGCTTCGCGCCGCTCGGCGGCATGCTGTCCGACGGATATGCCGTCGCGGACTACGAGGGAACGCTGGGCGGAGCGCCCTATACCGGATATCCCCGATTCAGCGGTCCGGACGACATCGTCCCGGCTCTCTGGAACGCAGGGTTCCGCATGATGGCCACTGCCAACAACCATACGATCGACACGGGGCTGGAGGGGGTCCGGCGGACGGCGCAGGTCTTCCGCGACAATGGATTCAAGACCATCGGCACCCGCCCGGACACCGCATCCGAATCTTTTTCTGTCGTGGACATCCAGGGGATTCGGATCGGTTTCGCGTCATTCACATTCGAGACGCCTGGAACCGACGCCCAGTATGCCGACGGAATCCGGGCACTCAACGCCATTCCCATGCCGGATGGCGCAGCCGATCTGATCGATTCATTCAATCCTTACCGGACGGATCTCTACCTGAAGGACAAGCAGGAGATGTTCGACCGTGCGGATCTCCTGCGTGCCCGCGGGGCGGAGGCTGTCGTTTTTTTCATTCATTGGGGTGAGGACTACAGCTGGACGGACGACCTGGACGCCGCGACGATCGCCGAAAAATACGCCCATGTCGCCGAAGCGAGGCGGAGTCCGTCCCCCTATGTCAAGGAACTGGCCGCTGAGCTGGCTGACCATGGAGTCGATGTCATCGTCGGCAACCATCCGCATATGGTCCACGGCATGGATGTGATCGAGTCGACCGTCACCGGCCGGCCGACACTGGTGTATTATTCCACCGGAAACATGTTGTCGGCGATGGACGGCAGTGTCAATGACGGCCGCTATCGGGACGGCATCATCGCAAAGGTGACGATCCGTCGTGACGCCGCCGGCGTTACCCATGTCACGCGTGGCGAATACATCCCGATCTACTGCAACCGCTGGCTGACCGGAGAGCGCCGGCATTATCAGGTCGTTCCCGTGCGTATCGGGATGACCGATCCCGATGCTTATCATGTTACCGGGTCCCAGTTGGAGAAATCGCTGGCCAACACCCTGTCCATGGTCGCCTCCTGCACCGGCATCCCGTCGCTTCCGGTTTCCGAGGCCGGACGGTGACGGCGGGGGAGGATGTCCGGAAAATGGACCGTGCCCGTACGCTGTCCCTGCTCGCCACGCACGGAATCCGACCCAACAAGAGGCTGGGGCAGAATTTTCTTGTCGACGGCAAAGCCGCGGAAACCATCGCCGGGTTGAGCACGGCGGGACCGGACGATCTGGTCGTTGAGGTCGGGCCTGGTCTTGGAGCGCTGACCGCCTGTCTGGCCGGACGTGCCGGCCGTGTCCTGGCGGTCGAGATCGACCGGGGATTGGTTCCGGCGCTGCAGGAAAACCTGGCCGGACTCGAAAACATAACGATGGTGCGGGCGGATTTCCTGGAGTGCAACCTGGACGACCTGACGGGGCTGTTCCTGGAGCAGCATCCCGGAGGTCGAGTCCATGTGGCCGCGAATGTACCTTATTACATCACGACACCGATTCTGCGCAAAATCATGACAGAACTGCCGGATTGTCCGTCGATGGTCTTTCTTGTGCAAAAGGAAGCCGCCGCGCGACTGACCGCTCGTCCGGGCAGCGGGGAGTACGGCCCGATGGCGGTCTGCCTTTCGGCATTCTACGACACACGCATCGGGCTGCGCGTACCGCCGCACGCTTTCTACCCCCAACCGGGCGTGGATTCCGTTGTTGTCCAGGCCTTGTTGAAAAGCCCGGAACCGGTTGCGTCATCGGTGCCGCGCCGTGTTTTCATGGAGATGGTCGATGCGGCCTTTTCCCACCGTCGGAAACGCCTGTTCAATTCCATGCAATCCGCCGGTTACCTGGATACGTACCAAAGCCCCGCCTTTGCTGAAATACTCGATCGCATGGGTTTGAAAGAATCCTGCCGAGCAGAAGAACTTTCGGCCGGAGACTATCTCGAGCTGTTTCGGAAGCTGACATGATGCAAGACGCGAATGGGTGATTTTGAATTCATCAACAAACAACGGTGAATATTATGGAAATACTTTGCCGGCAACGGACCCCGTCCGCCTCTATCAGGCGGACGGGGTTTTTCATTCCTTCTGTATTATAATGGTGAGGGTAATGGATCCTGACGATGCAATCAGATTGACAACACCAGATGAGGGTGCGGAATGAGCGAGAAGGTACGTAAAATTACGGTTCGCATAGCCGATGTCACCTATACCCTTGTTTCCATTGAGCCCGAAGCCGCTATCCAGCGGGCCGTCGACGCCGCGGAGAGGCTGGTGGATTCCGTCCGGGCCGCCAATCCGTCCCTCAACCTTTCATCGAGTACGGTACTGGCTCTGGTCAACGCGACCGGGGACCGCGAACGGGTGGCGGATGAACTGCACGTCGCGGAGTCCCGCATATCGGACCTTGAGGCGAAACAAGCCGGCTTGCGCCGCGAGATCGCCGGCCTGAAGGAACAGAATGCGATCCTGGTCCAGGAGATCCGCAGATCCAGAGTCCATTCGCCGGATCAGCCCTCGTCCGGCTCCGCGGAGGATGTGCCCGCAACCGGACGGACGGAAGAGGGACCTGGGGTTTCCGTCCGGAAGGGGTCCGATGGTTCGACTGTATTCGCGCCGACCCGGC
>CAZNGQ010000112.1:0-8456 GCA_964572095.1 uncultured Oscillospiraceae bacterium | reverse complement strand
GCCGCCGCATGGCTGGCGGCTTATGACGGCAGACCCCTCCGGATCATGGAGGTCTGCGGCACCCATACCGTCACCGCTTTCCGCGGCGGCATCCGCGACATGCTGTCCCCGCGCATCCGGCTGGTCTCCGGCCCCGGCTGCCCGGTCTGCCTTGCCGCGTCGGCCTACATCGACCGGCTGTGCCGGTTCGCCCGCAGCGAAGGCCACATCGTCGTCTCGTTCGGCGACCTGCTCAAGGTCCGCGGCGCCTCCGACTCCCTGCTGGAGGCCAAGGCCGCCGGCGGCCGGGTCGAGATGGTCTACTCCCCGATGGACACGCTGCGCATCGCCGCGGCCCATCCCGGCAAGACCGTGGTCCTGGCGGCGATCGGTTTCGAGACGACCGCCCCCGCCTATGCGCTGCTGGTCCGGACCGCGGCGGAAGCGGGCATGCGGAATCTCCTGCTGCTGACAGCGCTCAAGCGGTTGATGCCGGCGCTCGAAGCCCTCTGCCGTCAGGAACGGATCGACGCGTTCATCGCCCCCGGCCATGTGGCCGCCATTATCGGCAGCGACGCGTTCCGGCCGATTGCCGGACGGTTCGCCAGGCCGTTCGCGGTCGCCGGCTTTACGCCGGAAGACATGCTGCTGGCGATCTGGCTGTTGGCGCGCAAGGCGGAGCTCGGCCAGTCCGGGGTGGACAATCTCTATGAAACCATTGTGCGGCCTGAGGGCAATCCGCGCGCCCTGGCGGCGATCGACGGGTGTTTCGAGCCCGGAGACGCTTGGTGGCGGGGACTCTCGTCGATACCGGACTCCGGGCTGTACCTGCGCGGGGACTACGCGCGGTTCGACGCCGGCAGCCGCGGGCTGGACGACGCCGGGCAGGATCCGCAGGGCTGCCGGTGCGCCGATGTGCTGACCGGGCGGATCGACCCGGATGCCTGTCCGCTGTTCGGCGGCGCCTGCACGCCCGATAGCGCGGTCGGGCCCTGCATGGTCTCCGCGGAGGGCGCCTGCGGCATCTGGTACCGGGAGGGCGGAACGGCATGATCATCCGGATGGCACACGGCAGCGGCGGACGGGAAACCGAAGAGCTGGTGCGCGGGATTTTCCTGAAACACTACGGCAACGACAGCCTGCGCGGCCTGGAAGACGCCGCGGTCGTCGAGCTCGAGGGACGGTCCGCCTTTACGACGGATTCGTTCGTCGTCACGCCGCTCGTCTTCCGGGGCGGTGACATCGGACGGCTGGCGGTCTGCGGTACTGTGAACGACCTCCTGATGATGGGGGCGCAGCCGCGCTACCTGTCCGCCGGGTTCATCCTGGAGGAGGGGCTGGACTTCGACGTACTGGAGACGGTCGTCCGCTCGATGGCCGCCACCGCCGCGGAAGCGGGTGTGTCCATCGTCGCGGGCGATACCAAGGTCATCGAGGGCAAGGGCGGCATGATGATCAACACCTCCGGCATCGGCGGGATTCCGCCCGGCCGGGAGATGCACGCCTCCGCCTGCCGGCCGGGGGACGCGGTCCTGCTGTCCGGCGACCTGGGCGACCACCATGCCTGCATCCTGAGCGCGCGGATGGGGATCGAGAACACGATCGCCTCGGACGCCGCGCCGTTGAACCCCCTGGTGGAGGCGCTGTTCGGACACGGCGTGCGGGTGCGGGCGATGCGCGACGTGACCCGCGGCGGGCTCGCCACGATCCTGCATGAAATCTGTTCCGCGTCGGGCACAGGCGCGCTGCTGTCGGAGGCATCCATCCCGGTGGGCATGGAGACCGCCGCGCTGTGCGGAATACTCGGGCTGGATCCGCTCGTCATGGGCAACGAGGGGAAATTCGCCGCTATCATCGACCCCGCGGACGCGGAACGCGCGGTGGAGGCGCTGCAGGCCTGTTGCCTCGGGAAAAAGGCGGCCGTTATCGGGTACCTTCGCGAAGGGGCCGGGATTGCGATGACGACCCGGCTTGGGGGACGGAGGATCGTAAGCCCCCTCTATGGCGAAGGATTGCCGCGAATCTGCTAGGACAGGGGTAACGATCCCCTTTGTCCGGATGATAAACTGGAGGAAAACCCTGAAAGCGAGGCGTCCTTCATGCCGTTGATCCACATTTTTGGCGCGTCCGGCGCCGGTACCACCACGTTGGGCCGGGCGATTGCGGAACAGTGGGACTACGTCCACCTCGACACCGACGATTTTTTCTGGCTGCCGACCGATCCGCCGTATACGGACAAACGCCCGATGGAGGAGCGCGTCGCCCTGCTGCTGGCGGCGGTCGACAGGTCGCCCAGGTGTGTCCTGACGGGGTCCCTGTGCGGGTGGGGTGACTTCCTGGTCCCGCGGTTCGATCTGGCCATCTATCTTCAGACCCCGACCGAAGTCCGCATCCGCCGGCTGCGCGAGCGGGAGAGCCGGCATTTCGGCGACCGGATCCAGCCCGGCGGTGACATGTACGACAATCACCGGGAGTTCCTGGAGTGGGCGGCCACGTACGACACCGCGGGTGTCGACAGCAGGAGCCGGGCCCTGCATGATGTATGGGCCGCGGGTCTGCCTTGCCCGGTCCTCCCTCTGGACGGCATGCAGGAGATGCCGGAGCAGCTGCGGCGGATCCGGGTGGAACTTCGGGAACGGCCCGCCGAGAGTCCGGCTGGATCTGCAATGTGACAAATCCTTAAGAAAATATGGTAAAAAAAGCTGTTTTGTGCAAAGTGCCTCTATTGCAGTAATCAATCGATTGTTATTGGCCGATACATCTGGCAAGATGCTTTCATATGCGATAAACGGGAGGGGTGACATCCGTTGTTGGCTTTCAGATTGAGAAGAATCCGTGCGATGGCGATCATCGTCATCCTGGTGACGGCCGTCATCTCCTTGCCCGCCTACATGATCTACAGCAACACCAGACGCCTGGTCATCAACCAGGTCGCGAAGAACGCCATGAACGTCGCGTCCACCACGGCTGCGTTTCTCGAGTCGGACTCCGGTTCATACCGGGCGCTGAGCGAGGTCGGGACGTATGCGCCCGGGACGTATGACGAAGCGTATTACAGCCGGATGCTGGAGCTGTTCCGGCAGGTCAAGGCGGAAACCGGAGCGGATTTCGTCTATACGGAAAAAGCGGTCTCCGCCACAGGGCTGGCCTACATCCTGGACGGCGAGGAACCCGGCAGCGAGCTGTTTTCCGCCATCGGGTCCACGGACGTGCTGGTGGACGCCGAGCGAAAGGCGCTGGCCGAACGTGTCGCGACCTCTTCGGGCATCATCGAGGACGAACAATGGGGGGTCTACCTGTCCGGGTTCGCCCCGATCACCGATCCGGAGTCGGGGGATGTGCTCGGCCTGGTGGGTGTGGATTTCTCCCTTGCCTCGATCCGGAGCATCCTCAGCAACCTCGCCGTCATCGTCCTGACCGGCGCGTTAGTTCTTATCGTCGTCGCCACGGCTATCATGAACCGGCTGATCAACCTGCGTTTCGCCGCGATGGAGACCGACTACCTGACCGGACTGTTCAGCAAGCATTACCATGAGCAGCAGCTGCACCTGTGTACGCAAGAGGCAGCGACGCTGCATAAACCGGTCTCGCTCATCATGATCGACGTCGACTTTTTCAAGCAGATCAACGACAAATACGGGCATGTCATCGGCGACCGCGTGCTCAAGGCCGTCGCGGAGGTCATCCGGACCAACACCCGCAGCGTCGACCGCTGCTCCCGGTTCGGCGGCGACGAGTTCGTCGTCATCCTGCCGGACACCCGCAAAGACTATGCCGCGACGATCAGCGAGCGGATCAAGGAGAAGGTGCTGGAGCAGAACATCGAAGTGGCGGGTGCCGACCCGATCCCGATCACGCTCAGCATCGGCGTGGCGGAATGGTCCCCCGGCATGGGCGCCGAGGAACTGACCGCCTGCGCGGACAAGGCGATGTACGTTTCGAAGAACACGGGGAAGAACAAGGTCACGATGCATGTCGCGACGACGACGCTCGGGTAGGAGCGTCATCGGTCTTCATTTTTTGCAAAGAAGCGGTTAAAATCCGCTTCTTTTTGTTATCTGGGATAATATGGTTGGAGAAAACCTGTAAGGAGCTGGGACAACGGATGGACAAGGACCCCCTGTACCTGTATGAAACCCATACACACACCTGCGAGGCCAGCGCCTGCGCAAAATGTACCGGCGAGGAGGCCGCGCGCGCGCACAAGGCGGCCGGCTATACCGGAATCATCGTCACTAATCATTTTTACCACGGCAATACGAACGTCGACCGCGGTCTGCCCTGGCCGGCGTGGGTGGACGCGTTCTGCGCCGGTTACCGCCATGCGAAACAGGAGGGGGACCGGATCGGGCTGCAGGTCTTTTTCGGATGGGAAGCCGGCTATGACGGAACGGAGTTCCTGGTCTACGGGCTGGACGCGGACTGGCTCAAGGCCCACCCCGCGATCCGCGACGCATCGATCGCGGAACAGCATCGGCTGGTCAAGGACGGCGGCGGCATGGTCGTGCAGGCCCACCCGTTCCGGGATGAATTCTATATCCCGGAGATCCGCCTGTTTCCGGACCTGGTCGACGCGGTGGAAGCGGGCAACGCGACCCACAGCAGCCCGAAAAGCGTCAGCCACAACAATCCGGCCTGGGACGATCAGGCGCTGCAGTATGCGCAGGAACACGGGTTGCCCATGACAGCGGGGTCGGACACCCACAGCACGGTCATGCTGGACGGCGGCATGGGATTTTACCGAAGGCTTGGGGATGTCCGGGATTTCATACGCGCCGTGCTCGACCGGGAGCCCTGCGTCTTGAGAAACGGCAGACTGGAGTGGGAATATGGAACAGACCATGCGGATCGGAATCATTGGGGATCATGACGAGAACCGATTGTCGCACCGGGTGACGGACGCCGCGCTGCGGCATGCCATCGAGGCATTGGGTGTGCAGGCCGACGCGCAATGGCTGCCGACGGAGGAACTCGCCGGATCCGATCCGGAGACACTGGCCGGGTTCGACGCGTTCTGGTGTGCACCCGGCAGCCCGTACCGGAGCCTCGAGGGTGCGCTGCGTGGGATCCGGTACGCGCGCGAGAGCGGCAGCCCGTTCCTTGGGACCTGCGGCGGATTCCAGCATGCCGCGCTGGAGTATGTCCGAAACGTGCTTGGCATTCCCGACGCGCGGCACGCGGAGACCGATCCGGACGCACCCGACCTGGCCGTTATCCCGCTGGCCTGCTCCCTCAAGGGGGAGAACCACCGGGTGTTCCTGACGCCGGGCACGCGCTGCTTCGACTGGTATGGCGTCGCAGAGGCGGACGAGTATTTCAGTTGCGGCTACGGCTTGAACCCGGACTATCTGGAGCGGTTCCAGTCGACCGGGTTTCTCGTGGCGGCAACGGACGAGAACGGCGAACCGCGGATCCTGGAATTGGTGCAGGCCGGTTTTCATGTCGCCACCCTGTTCCAGCCGCAGTTCGCTTCGACGCCGGACCGGCCCCATCCGCTGATTCTGGCGTTCGTCCGGGAAGCGGTGCAGACCGCGTCCAGGAGGCGGGAGGAGGCGACATCCCATGGACTGGCTTTATGAGAAAACACCGGACAACAAGGCCCGGTTCATCCTGGGACGGCCCGGCGACCGTCCGCTTGTCTGCATCGGCATCAATCCGAGCACCGCGGAACCGGACCGGCTGGACAACACGCTGAAGTCCGTCGAACGGATCGCGCGCATCAACCGGTACGACAGCTGGATCATGTTCAACGTCTATCCCCAGCGCGCGACGGATCCGAATGACATGCACGCATGCATGGATCCGGAACTGCACCGGCAGAACCTGCTCCACATCGAGCGGGCGCTCGCCGGCTGCCAACCGACCGAGTGGTCGGGACCGACCGTGTGGGCGGCCTGGGGTACGCTGATCGGCAAGCGGGACTACCTGCGGCAGTGCCTGGCCGACATCGACACCGTCGTCCGCAGGCATGCGGACTGCCGCTGGGTGACGTTCGGGCGCCGGTCCAAAGACGGACACCCCCACCATCCGCTATACTTGAACAGCAAGGCGGAGCAGGAAGCCTTTTCCATGGACGAATACCTGCGCATCGGAGGGGAACCAGTATGAAAAACGTGCGGTTCGGCATCATCGGTCTGGGCGGCATCGCAAAGAAATTCGCGGACGCATTGAAACGGGTCGAAGGGGTGGAACTGGCGGCCGTGGCGTCGCGCGAACAGGAGCGGTCGGACCGTTTCGCCGCGGAGTTCGACGCAAAGCGGGCTTACGGAAGATATGCCGACCTGCTGTGCGACCAGGAGGTCGACGCCGTTTATATCGCGGTGACCCACAACCTCCATTACGACATCGCAAGGCGTTGCATCGAAGCCGGAAAGGCCGTGATCTGTGAGAAGCCGCTTTTCATCAGCCTGCGCGAGGCGGAGGAACTTGTCCGACTGGCGCGCGACCGCAAGATCCTCCTGATGGAGGCCATGTGGACGCGCTTCCTGCCCGCGTTCCGGCAGGCCAAGGCCTGGGTCGACGGCGGCAGGATCGGTGACGTGAAGCTGATCCAGGCGTCGTTTGGCTTCAACGCGACGAAGTTCGGGCCGTCCCACCGGCTGTTCAACCCGGATCTCGCGGGTGGAAGCCTGTGGGACGCGGGCGTGTATCCCATCGAATTCGCGACGGGCATCGTCGGCAAGGCCCCGGTTGCGGTGCGGGCCGTCGCCACGGTCGGCAAGACCGGGGTGGATACGTTTGTCGCCATGTCGCTCGGTTTTGCCGGCGGCGCGCTGGCATCGTTGTCCTGCGGGATCACCGCAAAGACAAGCGGCGACGCCGTGATCAACGGCACCGACGGACGGATCATGGTATACAACTTCCTCGGGACCAAGAAAGCCGAGCTGTACGACGGCGACAACAAGCTGGCTGACCGTTTCGAAGAACCCTGCGAAAACGGCTTTATATACGAGATCCGGCATTTTGCGGACCTTGTCCGCGGCGGCAGGCTGGAAAGCCCCTGGATGCCGCTGCAGGACACGGTGGACTGCGCGCGCGTATTCGACGAAGTGCGGGCGCAGTTCTAGGGGGACGGAACCATGCACGACTTCATCTCGATGCTCGTCCTTTCGCCACGCGAGCTGGCGGACCTGCTGGACCGGGCGGACGAACTGGCGGCCGCCTGGCATGAGAACCGCATGCCGCAGTGTCTCGCGGGCCGTCAGGCCGGCTTGTGGTTTTACGGGCATGGATTCCGGAACCGCGTCGCGTTCGAGATCGGCGCGCGGGCCATGGGAGCCTCGGTGTCGTACATCCCGGGAGAGCTCGGGATCCACGAGCCGCTCGAGGATGTCGGCCGCTACCTGGACAACTGGTTCGACCTGCTTGTCGTCCGCGCGAAGCGGCACGGGGACCTGCTGGCCTTGGCGGACAGCACGGACGCCGCGGTCGTCAACGCGCGGACGGATAAAAGCCATCCCTGCGAGGTGCTGGGAGACCTGCAGTACATCCGCAGACAGCGCGGATCGCTGGACGGGCTGGAAGTGGTGTTCGTCGGCGAGGTCACGAACCTGTGTTTCAGCTGGTTCGAGGCCGCGGCCCGGTTTCCGATCCGGGTGACGCAGGTGGCTCCGCCCGAGTACCTGGCGACCCCGGAGAGCCTGGCGGCGTACCGGCCGGGAGCGGTCGGCGAGATCCGGGTCCGCGAGTCCCTGGACGACACGCTGGGAGGCGCGGGGCTCCTGTACACCGACTGCTGGCCGCGCACCGGCACCGCGGAGGACAAGGCCCGCGTCGCGGCCCGGTTCCTGCCGCTGCAGATCACGGAGGAGCGCCTCGCCCGGTTGTCCGGAGATGCGGTCTTTTTGCCCTGTCCGCCCGTCACGCGCGGGGAGGAGGTCTCGGATGGCGCGATGCGCTCCCCGCTCTGCCGGAACCACGAAGCCAAGGAGTATCTCCTGCACAGCCAGAACGCGGTTCTTGAGCGGATTGCGCAAAGCATCTGACCGACTGCGGGCCATGCCGGATTGTTTGTATAAGCAAGGGAGACCAACTGGACAAATCACAGATCTGGAGGAATCCGCCATGCGCTCTTTGGACTACCGGAAAACCGACGCGTTTACAGCCGGCGCCTCGCTGGGCAACCCGGCCGCGAGCGTTTACCTGGCCGAGGGCGAGGACCTGACCGACCAGGAGATGCAGGACATCGCGCGCCGCCACAAGGGATTCGTTTCCGAGGTTGTCTACTGCCGGACGGAACATTCGGATTCTTTCCATCTCACGTACTACTCCTCGGAATGCGAGGTCGACTTCTGCGGCCACGGCACGATCGCCTGCCTGTACAGCCTGATCCGCTCCGATCCGAACCTTCTATGCATGCCCGAGATTTCCATCCGGACCCGCCGCAAAGGCAGCCTGACCGTCTATAACCGGATCCCCGTGCAGGATGCGGTCTACATCACCGCGCCGGCTCCCCGGCACATCGGAACCGCCGTAGA
>CAZNGQ010000111.1:3822-8575 GCA_964572095.1 uncultured Oscillospiraceae bacterium | reverse complement strand
TGTCGGCGATGTCCGTCCGGATGCGTTCCATAAGACGGCGGAGCAGGTCGTTACCGTCCGGATCCGAACCGGCGGGAACCGAGATTTCCGCCCGGACGTTGAGCCAGCCCAGTTCCGCCTCGGCCGCGGCGTAGACGTCATATGCCACATCCATCGATTTTCGTGCCCCGAACCGCCGGACGGAGCCGAGGGTCGCGGTCCACGCGTCCATACCGTCGCCGCGGGCGGCGCTGACCGGCAGGACGGTCACGCCGGGGAACCGGTTTTCCAGCCAGCCGGTCATTGCGGCGATCTCGTCCGCATCGGTCAGATCGCACTTGTTGAGCGCAATGATCTCGGCTTCTTCCAGTTGCTTTAAAAACAGGTAGTTGATCTCGTCGGAAAAACCCGGACCGGCGGCACAACCGGCCGGCTGCTCCCGCATGACGCGGCGGAGGCGCCGGGGATCGACGACGACCGACAGCGGGGCCAGTGAAAAGGCGGGCGTCCCCGGGCGCTTCAACCCGAGCGGTTTCATGATGGTGGCGACCAGGTCGGTGCAGCTGCCGACGGGTTCCGCCAGGATGACGTCCGGCGCGTGGGTCCGGCTCATTTCCGCCAGCTTTTCCGAAAACTGGTCAAAGTTGCAGCAAAAGCAACCGCCGGCGATTTCCATGACATCGAGCCCGTTCTGACGCATCACCTCGGTGTCGACGAGGTTGCTTCCCTGGTCGTTCGTCACGATGCCGAGTCGGAGCCCCCGGGCGATCAGCCGGCGGGCAATCCCCAGGATCGCGGTCGTCTTGCCGGCTCCGAGGAAACCGCCGACCACCACCAGCCGGATCACGGGAACTGTCGGATCGGGGCGGGTCGCAAACGGCATCGGGCGGACCTCCTTTGGATGGGACGGGCTACAGCGTTTCCGCGTCGGCTTCGTCGAGCATGCGATCCAGCTGGCGCGGCGCCAGGATGGAGCCTGCGGTGCGCTGCACACCGTCCAGGATCAGGGCGGGCAGTTTCTCGACCTCAAGCCCCGGCACGTCGGCCAGGTCGGACGGGTCGCCGACCTCAACGATTTCGTATGTGAATCCCGGCCGTCGCAGCGCGACTTTCTCCAGCGACTCCATGCTGAGCCCGTTGATGATCACGCAGGCGGTGCAGGGATACCGCTGGACGATCAGGCGGGCACGGGGGGCCGGGGTCGGCGGAACGGGGGACATCGGCGCTCAGAGCCCCTTTCGGGCCAGTGCCTCGGACAGCGCGGCGGCAAAACGCTCCTCGTCGGGGATGATCGAGACAAAGGCGATCTCGCCGTCGATCACGACCGTCGGGATGTTGGACACCCCGAGCCGGACCATGGCGACGACGCCTTCCTTTTTCTTGATGCTGTGCTCGCGGTAGACGACCTTGCCGCCAAAACGAGCTGCTGCGGCGGCGGTGGCTTCCATCATGTACTGGCAGGGCGCGCAGGATTCGGCGTCGAGGGTGACCACGTCGACGTACACGTGCGCCGGATCGGCATAGTCGGGCAGCTCGACCGTGACGCCTTCGAGCGGGTTCGAGCTTTCCATGAAATCCGCGACTTCGCCGTGGACGAGGGCGGAGACCGCCCGGACATTCTGGACGGGTACGGCAAAAGGCATGTCGCAGCCGGGGGACAGCACAAAGCCCCGGGTTCCGCCGATCTGGAGGCAGTTCATGGCGTCGTTGATGTTGTCGGCGGGCGTGCCGAACAGCATCGTCACGGTCAGCTTGATGTTGCCGCCGAACGAGAGCCCGTGGCGGCGGCAGACGTCGCGCACATACGCCAGCGGGATGTTTTCGTCGATGGACAGTCCGTCGGCGTGGCATCCGCACATGACTTCGATGTTGTTTTTCGCGTTCCCGCAGACAAAGAACGTCCCGGCCTTGCCCATGCCGCGGATCGCGTCGAACACGCGGGTGACGTAGGGGGCGACGAATTCGGTGAAATGGGCGGGGGAGATCTGGGACGTCATGGGGTCGACGACCGCGATGATGTCGCAGCCGGCGTCCGCGTACATCCGCGCGGTGTTGGCGGCGACGCGGGTGGCGAGGTCCATCAGCGCGTGCACGGCTTCGGGCTCGTCTGCCATGTTGTAGAAGATGTCCGTCCCCATCAGGTGCAGCGCCAGCGTGAACGGGCCGGTGATGAGCCCGTAGACCGCGATCTCGCGCCCGATGCCGGAGCAGATGCGGCGCATGGCGTCGAGGACGATGGGGAAGCGGCCGGAGGTCTCGTCGGGGATCCGGAGGTCTCTGAGGGCGACTCCGTCCTCGATCGGGTGCGAGCGCACCGCGGGCGGGTTGTCCTTGGCCCACTGCAGGCGGCAGCCCATGGCCTCGGCCTCGATCTGCAGGTCGAACAGTGCCGGCAGGCCGTCGGGACGATACTCCCGGTACGCGGCCTCGACGCCGTCCACGATGAGGTCGGCGGACTGGAAGAACGTTTCACAGTCGACGCCGATCAGGCTGGCGGCATGGCAACCGACAAACGGCACCCACGGTGCCCGCGGCGTTTCCTTGTTGTAGACGGCGGCCAGGACCAGTTCTTTGGATTTCATGGAATACCTCCGGAACGGGGGATACGGTCAGATCCAGCTTGATTATAGGTCTGCCTCTTTTGGAAAACTGGTACGGGAACGCAGGTATTTAGCACTATTTTTACTATGTGAAAACAGGAAGCAGCGGGTTTACGTCGGTCCATTGGAAGCGATATAATGGGTCTACATAGCAAACGACAGGATGGCCGCCCTTTATGGGCGTCAAAAAGGAACGCGGTGTGAATCCGCGGCAGCCCCCGCTACTGTGAGAATGACGAGCCGCCCTAGGCAGATGGCCACTGGGTACACCGGGAAGGCCGGGCGGCGAGGATGATTTCGAGCCAGGAGACTTGCCAGCATGGTCGGTTGTGCCGTGTCTTTCGGAGGGAAAGACGGCATGTTTTTTATGCCTCTCCACCCTGCCGCACCCTGTATGGCGCCGCGCCGGACCGCGGCAGAAAGAGGCATCCATGAGCCGATTCCAACGTCTGTTCACCATGAAAACCGCCCGGGCCGCCCTTGCGATGGCGGTACTGCTGTCGGTCCTGCTGACCGGGGCCGGCGTCGCCGCGCTTCCGACGGCAACGGTCTCCATCGCGGTCATCGACGACCACGGCACGACGCTGATGACGCGCAGCCTGGACCTGGCCGCCCTGTCGTTCTCCCTGGCGCCCTATGTCACCGCGGTGACGACCGACATCACGCCGCCCGAGCCCTCCGCGCTGCACGCGCTGGTCGCGCTGCTGGAGGCCGAGGGCCGTGACGCGGCGGACAAGGCCGTGCTGGACGCGGTGGACAGCGCGTACGGCATCTACGTCGCCTCGATCCTGGGCAGTGTGTCGCCGTTCTACTGGACGTTCCGGGTGGACGGCGCGGACTCCTGGGTCGGCGTGTTCGACCACAAGCTCGCGCCCGGCGAGTCGCTGGAGTTTGTCTTGACCGAATATGTCGCCCCTCCCACCCCGGCACCCGGGTTCGTTCACCCGGAGTCCGGCCTGCCCCTGCAGGGCATCGACATCGACACATCGCTCTCGGCCATCTCCGCGGGATTCGCCGGGACGATCGGCGACTGGGCCATCCTGGACATGACACGCTACGGGCAGGCGGGGCAGGTCGGCCGCGACGGCTGGCTGGCTGCGGCATACACCCGGCTGACCGCGCGCCGCGTCACGACGACCGACCTGGAGCTGACGGCGATGGTCCTGACCGCGCTGGGCTCGGACGCGCGGAGCATCCGGGTCGACGGACAGGCGATGGACCTGATGGCCCGGATCGCGTCGGCGGCCGACATGCAGACGTATGAGTTCCTGTTCGGGCTGGCCGCCTTCGACTGCGCGGGCTACCCGGACGTCGGCGGCGCCATCAACAACCGCGCGTCGATGGTCCAGGGACTGCTGGACGCGCGCCTGCCCGACGGCGGCTGGAGCTGGGCGCCGACCGAGGCGATCAGCGACACGGACACCACCGCGATGGCAGTCTCGGTTCTGGCGCGCTACGCCGCGGGCAACCCGGCCGTCGCCGACGCGATCGACGCGGCGCTGGACCTGTTGTCCGGCTGGCAGGCCGCCGACGGCACGATGGGCAGCAGCAACGCGACCGCGATGACGTTGATCGCGCTCACCGCCATGGGCCTCGACGGCCAGTCGGACGCGCGGTTCGTCAAGGCGGGCGGCAACCTGCTGGACGGGCTGTTCCGCTACCGTACGACGGACGGGCGGTTCGGCTACAAGGACACCGTTTATGATCCGTTCGGCACCGAGCAGGCGTTCCGCTCCCTGGTCGTGTACCGCCTGATGAAAAACACGCAGATCCCGCAGCCGCCGTATATCTTCCGCGCGTCCGTCGACGGGTTGGCTGTCGGCACCGTGCTGCCCGGCGGCGTGACGATCGCCGATACGGGTGAAAACGGGACCTGGCGGACCGCGCTGGGATTGACGCTGCTTGCGTCGGCGTTCATGGCCGTGGCTTCGGCTCCGACGCGCAAGGGATCCAGGGACGAGGAATGAGGGCATGAAAAGGGGAACCGGGCGCTGTTTCCGGACCATCCTGCTCCTGACTGCGGTATCGGTCCTGCTGGCGATACCGCTCGCCGGGTGCTCTACGTCGACAGTGTCGCCGACGTCAACACAGTTGTCGACGTCAACGCATTTGCCGTCGCCGACGTCGACTCCGTCTTCGACGCCATCGTCGTCGCCGACGACTGCCGTGGCGAC
>CAZNGQ010000111.1:0-3722 GCA_964572095.1 uncultured Oscillospiraceae bacterium | reverse complement strand
GCTGACGGACTACAACGTCCGGGTCGTCGGCGGCGCCTATGTCTCCGGCATCGGCAACAGCGCCATGAGCGACATGCTGTACGAAAAGGACTGCGGCCCGGAAAGCGGCTGGCTGTACTACATCAATGGAGTGTATGTGACCGAGGGCTCCTCCAGGCACATCGTCCAGCCCGGTGACAACATCGAATGGAAATATACGTGTGCGTCCGGGCGAGACCTGAGCTGATGGAAGGAGGTGCCCGTTTTGCGTGACAGTGCGTTCCACCGTTGCCATCCGGCGGTCAACTTCCTGTATTTCGCGATCGCGGCCGGCACCGCGATGCTGTTTCCGCATCCGGTCCACCTGGCGATCGGGGCGGCCTGCTCGCTCGGCTGGCTGTTCCTGCTGCGGGGCCGCCGCGGGGTGGCCGCCGCGCTGCGGCTTGCGCTTCCCCTGTCGCTGATGGTCGTCGTGCTGTCGCCGCTGGCCAACGCCAGGGGCCGGGATGTGCTGTTCCACGTGCTGGGCCGGGCGATCACGCTGCAGGCGGTCCAGACCGCCCTGCTCTCCGCCGGCATGCTGTTCCTTGTCATCGTGTGGTTCTCCCTGTATGCCGTGATCATGACGTCCGACCGGTTCCTGCACCTGTTCGGCCGGGCGGCGCCGTCCGCGTCCCTGCTGATCGGCATGACGCTGCGGCTCATCCCCTCGATGCAGGACCGCCTGGGCGCGATCCGCCAGGCCCGGCTGGGGCTGCGCGGCGTGCCGGAGCCCGGCAGGCGGCTGCGGGAACGCGTCGGGGAAGGCATGCACACGCTTACGACGCTGATGACCTGGTCCATGGAGGGCGCGATCTCGACCGTCGACGCGATGAAGGCCCGCGGCTACGGCACCGGCCGCCGGACGGCGTTTTCCCCGTTCCGGTTCGGGCGCGCGGACGGGGCGACGCTGGCGGTGATGATGGCGCTCTTCGCAGGGGTCTTCCTGTCCCATTTCGCGGGGTACACCCAATACACGGTCTACCCCCGGGCCGGTCTGGTCGACGTCTCCCTGCCCGCGATCGCTTCCTATGCGGCCTACGCCGCGCTGCTTTCCATCCCCATCTACCTCGAGATCAAGGAGAGACGGACATGGCGCTGATGGAGATCCGGAACCTGACGTTCACGTATCCCGGCTCGGACGCGCCCGCGTTGCGCGATGTGTCCCTGGAGATCGCCGAGGGTTCGTTCATCGTCCTGTGCGGCACGACCGGCAGCGGAAAGAGCACGCTCCTGAAACACCTCAAGCCCGCGCTGACCCCGCACGGCCGTCGCTCCGGCAGCCTGTCCTACCGCGGCGCGGACCTTGCCGCGCTGTCCCCGCGCGAGTCCGCCTCCTCGGTCGGCTATGTGATGCAGGACCCCGACAGCCAGATCGTGACCGACACGGTCTGGCACGAGCTGGCGTTCGGTCTCGAAAACCTGGGCACGGAGCCGGGGGTCATCCGCAGGCGCGTGGCCGAGATGGCGAGCTTTTTCGGGATCGAGGGGTGGTTCCGGCGGGACTGCTCGACACTATCCTCCGGCCAGAAGCAGACTCTGGCGCTGGCGTCGGTCATGGCCATGCAGCCGGGCATGCTGGTGCTGGACGAGCCGACCGCGCAGCTCGACCCCATCGCCGCGAACGAGTTCCTGAACCTGCTCGAGCGCATCCACCGCGAACTGGGCACGACCGTCGTGATCGCGGAGCACCGTCTTGAGGAGACACTTCCGCCGGCCGACCTTGCGGTCGTGATGGATGCCGGCGAGATCGTCTGTGTCGATACGCCGGCACGGATCGGGGTGAGACTGGCAGCGGCCTCCGCCGGGCGCAAAGGGGCTCTGAGCCGCATGGCGGCGGGACTGCCCGCGGCGACGCGGATCGCCCTGGCCGCGTGGAATGAAACCAGCGCGGAAGGAACGCCCGCCGACGCCGGCCTGCCGCTGACGCCCCGCGACGGGCACGCCTGGCTGGCCGCCCGGCCGCTGCCGTCCGGTACGCCGCCGGCAGCCGGCAGCCAGCCGGATCCGGGACCGGGCACTGCCTCTCGCGGAGCGGGGGAACCCGCCCTGTCGGCCCGCGAGGTCTGGTTCCGCTACAACCGCGAGGACCCGGACATCCTGCGCGGATTGTCCATCGACGTCCGTGCCGGTGAGATCCATGCCGTGCTCGGCGGAAACGGCGCGGGCAAGTCCACACTGCTGTCCCTGCTCCGCGGGCTGATCCGCCCCCGCCGCGGCCGGATCGCCGCCGCCGGCGGACCGCAGGCCGGGACAGACACCGTCCTGCTCGGCTCCGATCCCCGCGCCTTGTTCGTCCATGAAACCGTCCGGGAAGAGATCCGGGACGCGGCCGCCCGCGGCGCGCGCGACACGGCGCCCCTCGTCGGCGCGTTCGGCATCGGGCCGCTGCTCGACCGCCATCCCATGGACCTCAGCAGCGGCGAGGGGCAGAAAGTCGCCCTTGCGATGGCGCTGCTGCGCGATCCGCGCGTCCTGCTGCTGGACGAACCGACACGCGGCCTGGACCCGGCCGCACGCGAAACCCTCCGCGACATCCTGCGCGCGCTCGCCGGGGACGGCCGCGCGATCCTGATGGTCACCCACGACGTGGAGTTCGCCGCCTCGGCCGCGGACGTCTGCTCGCTGCTGTTCGACGGCGAGATCGTCTCCAGCGGGCCGCCGCCGGCCTTTTTCGCCGGCAACCGGTTCTATACCACAGCCGCCAACCGGATGGCCCGCGCCTGGTTCCCCGACATCGTCACGGTCGAGGACATCCTCGCCCGCTGGGGCATCTCGCCGTGAACCGCGCGCGCGTCCGCCGCCTACTCCGCTATGCCGCCGCCGCGCTCGTCCCGGTCGTGCTCGCCGCGTCGGCGTTCGTCGGCCAGACGAGTCCCGCCGTCTTGTCCGCCCTGTTCCTGCTGCTGGCGATGACGCCTTTCTTCCTGCGCTTCGAGCGTTCCCGCCCGCAGGCCCGCCAGATCGTCCCCATCGCGATCCTTTCGGCGCTGGCCGCGGTCGGCCGGGTGGCGTTCGCGTTCGCGCCGAACTTCAAGCCGACGACCGCGATCATCCTGATCTCCGGGTTCTGCTTCGGCCCTTCGGCCGGATTCCTGACGGGGGCGGTCGCGGCGCTGGCTTCCAACTTCTTCTTCGGGCAGGGGGCGTGGACGCCCTGGCAGATGGCGGCCTGGGGGTTGACCGGACTGCTGGCCGGGCTGTTTTCGCGGTCGCGGGCCAAGGAGTCCCCGGCGGTTCTTGCGGTCCTCGGCGTACTGGCCGCCTTCCTGTTCGGCGCCGTCATGAACCTGTGGCACATCCTCGGCTTTATCCGTCCGCTCACCCTGGAGACCGTACTGGCCGCCTATGCCGCCAGCCTGCCGTTCGACCTGGCCCATGCCGGCTCCACGGCGGTCTTCCTCCTGGTGCTCGGACGCCCCTGGATCGCCCGGATCGACCGGATCCGGCTCAAGTTCGGGCTGGATGCCCAAATTGACACGATTTCAACCGGAGGCTAGAATGAAGGATGCCGCATTGGCGGCACATCGAATCGGATCGGCTGGCAACGGCCGGAGAGGAGGCCGCCATGCTGGAGATCTTTGTGACCCGGACCGAAACCGCCGGCAACCGGACCGTCTTCAAGCTGGAGCGCGTGGAGCGGATCGAGCGCGACTGCTGGATCAACATGTCCTCGCCTACCGAGGCGGAGATCGCCCTGGTGC
>CAZNGQ010000110.1:0-8580 GCA_964572095.1 uncultured Oscillospiraceae bacterium | reverse complement strand
CCATGGCGAATACCCGCACGACGGCAATTTCTGTGTCGATGGGCTGGTCTCGCCCGATCGGGAGCCGCACTCCGGACTGCTTGAGTTGAAGCAGGCTTATCGCCCGGTATGGATCCAAGCGATCGACGCGGCCGCCGGAACGTTCCGCCTGATCAACCGCCAGGCCCACACTGGGACAGAGCGGTTCATTATCCGCTGGAGTCTGCTGCGCGAGGGGCTTCCAGTCCGTTCGGGGGAGATCCCGGACATCGCAGCCGGCTCGCTTTCCTCCCGTGAATTCTCGGTGGATTACGGCCTGGATCCCGCGCGGGACGCCATCGACGCCGCGCGGGCGGAGGCGCCGGGTATCGCAACCCTGGATGCACAGCCGTTCCGGCACCATGTCACCGCCGGCAGCCCGGAGTACGTCGTGCGCTTTGAATGCACCCTGCGCGAGAATACGCTGTGGGCGAGGGCAGGGCACGAGACGGGATTCGACGAATATCCGGTCCGCCCCGGCCAGCGCTACCTCGTCCATATCGGGTCGGGAGGGAAGGTCGATCTGACACACAACGGCCACATGACCGTGGTGACCGGCCACCGGTTCTGGATGATTTTCAACAGGCTGACCGGAACGATCGAGTCCTGGCGCGTGGGGGACCGGGAGTTCCTGCATGACAAGCCTACGCCCGGACCCGACGGCACTGGCGTGCAGACACAGCCGACGGGACCGCGTGTCTCGATCCTGCGCGCGTTCATCGACAATGACCGGCTCATCCGGGAAGAATGGAAGAACGCCGGCTATGACCGGCTCTGGCAGGAGATCCGGAACGTACAGGAATCCTGTGACGGAAACGGGGCGGAGTTCACCGTCGACAGCGTCCTGTGTCCGGTGGCCGCGAGCCCGCTTTTCGATGTGCAGACGGTCTTCGGCATCGACCGGTATGGCTCGCTGACCGTAACCGTGCGGCTGAATCCACGGCTCAAAGACCTGCCGCGACTGCCGCGCTTTGGAATCCGCATGGATCTGCGATCCAGCTTCCACAGCGCCGCGTGGTATGGGCTGGGACCGCACGAAGCCTATCGGGACATGCGGATGAGCGTCCGGACCGGCGTCTACCAGATGCGGATTGAAAACATGACGGAGCCTCGTATTTTCCCGCAGGAAAACGGGCTGCGCCATGAGGTCCGATGGGCTAAACTGCTGGACGACAAGGGATGGGGATTACTGGTGGAGAACGGCGGTGTCTTCTCCATGGCGGCACGGCGACAGACGGTCGAGGACCTGCTGTTCACGTCCCATGCCTGCGACCTGCCGAAGCGGGAACTGGTCGAGGTGTGCCTGGACCAGGCGATGGAGGGAATCGGCTCGCAGAGCTGCGGCCAACCGCCGCTGCCGCAATACCGGCTTCCCTGCGCGCCGATGGAAGCGACGTTCCGGCTGACTCCGGTACGTCCCGAGGAAGCCTGATCTCCGCGTTATTTATCTCCGCCGGACGGTTACTCCCCGATGTGGTCGCGCCAGTTGTGAACCGGTTGCCAACCCAGTTCCCGCTTGGCCTTGCCGTTGTCCAGCAGGGTGGTGTAGCTGTCCATATCCGTCCGGAAATCTTTCGTAGCCGGATGGCAAAGGGCCATGAGCTCGCTGTTTTTCATGTCCATGCATGTGTTGTCGGCGGCGATGTTGTACACCCGGAAGCCCGGGAGATCGGATTCCAGCGCCCGCTGGCAGGCGGAGGCGGCATCCCTGGCGTCGATGTAGCTCCAGACGATCACCTTGCGCTGCTCCGGATCATGGATGAAACCACGGAACGCGTCATATCCGCCGGGAACGATGACGTTGCCGAGCCGGAACGCCGAGATCTGCATCCCGGCGCGTCGATGAAACATGGCGCCTGTCTGTTCATTCACGATTTTGGACAGTCCGTAGCAATCCTGCGGAAGCTGGGGATGGTCCTCGTCCATGGGGACATACGCCGGGGAGAACGGTGTTATCGCGAAAACGAGCCCATAGGAGGATTCGCTGGAGGCGATCACCGCTTTTTTGATGCCCAGAACCGAAGCGGCTTCCAGTAGGTTGTACGTCGAGACGGCGTTGTTCTGGAAACAGACCTCGTTGGGATGCGTGTAGGCCTGCGGGATGGCGGCGAGATGCACGAGGGCGTCCGCCCCTTCCAGCGCGCCATAGCATTCGCCGAGATTCATCAGGTTCGCCCGGACGAACCGCGCCTTGCTGGCCCGGTTGGGAACCAGATCGGCATTGACCACCCCGTACCCCTGGCCGAGGAAGTGCTCGACAACGATGGCGCCCAACAGGCCGCTTCCGCCGGTAATCACGACTTTTTTCATAGGGTTCTCCTTTCGGATACCGAGTGCCCTCATTCTACCCCAATTCCGTTCCGACGACCGAAACATCTTTATTGACATCCGTCCTTGCGCGGTTTCCATTCCATAGCACTAATGTTAAGATGAAAACAATGTACCGGAAAGCGCATGTATCGCAGTCTTCTTTTCGCTGTCGTGTACCGGATGTAATCAGTTTCGACGCATTTTCATTGATAAAAACCGAATAACCATCGTTATGCATTCCTCCACTTGTGCTGCGGCTGCCGGAAACTTCTTCGGGGAGGTGCCTTGGATGGATCGTGTGTGCGACAGCAAATGCTTGCCGGCCGACGGGCAGGAAAGCTATGACTTGCTGCGACAGGTCATTCTGGATTATGACAGGGAATCCCGCAATCTCATTCAGATCCTGCACATGGCTCAAGCCATTTTCGGGTATCTGCCGGAACCCGTCCTCCACTATATCGGTGAAGAAATGGATCTCCCGATGGCGACCATCCATGGCGTCGTCTCTTTCTACTCCTACTTCACAACCCAGCCAAAAGGCAGGCATACGGTCCAGGTCTGCCTGGGGACCGCCTGTTACGTGCGCGGCGGCAAGAACGTTCTGGATGCACTCAAGGTCGCTTTGGGAATCGACGTCGGACAAACCACGGCCGACCGGCGCTTCTCCCTGGAGGTGAAGCGCTGTATCGGTTCCTGCGGACTCGCGCCCGCCATGGCGATCGACAAGACGGTCCACAAGAGAGTGAATCCGAACAAGCTCCAGGAGATCCTGCGAGAGTATGAGTAGGGAGGTTCTGCCCATGGCAATCGGATGCTCAGATATTAAAATCCGGACTGCCGACGATCTGACCGCGTGTCGGGAAGCATTCCGCGCGAGTCAGGCCGGATACCGGCACACGGTTCTGGTATGCGCCGGCGCAGGCTGCATCTCCTGCAACTGTGCCCAATGCAAGGATACGCTGATCGAGGAACTCGCCGCGGCCGGATTGACCGATTCGGTACAGGTCCGGCTCACCGGCTGCATGGGAAATTGCGACGTCGGTCCGGCGATGATCGTGGAGCCGGAAGGGGTTTTCTATTGCCGGCTGTTGCCGGAGCACATGCACGACATCGTCACCCGGCACCTGTTGAACGGCCAGGTGGCGGAGGAGCATTGCTTTGAAGACCCCCGGACGGGCAAGACGATTCAACATTTGGACGACATCGGGTTTTTCAGCCGGCAGCATCGGATCGTCCTGAAGAACTGCGGCAGGACGGGATACGACAGCCTGGAGGAATATATCGCCAACGGCGGATTCTCCGCCCTGCACAAGGCGCTCAAGGAAATGACGCCCGACCAGGTCGTCGAGGAAGTCAAGCAGTCCGGCCTGCGCGGCCGCGGCGGTGGAGGATTCCCGACCGGCTTGAAATGGGCGCTGGCGAGAAAAACGGAAAGCGACCGGAAGTACATCATCTGCAACGCCGACGAAGGGGATCCCGGGGCCTTCATGGACCGGAGCCTCCTGGAGGGCGACCCTTTCCTGGTGGTTGAAGGCATGGCCATCGGCGGGTATGCCATCGGAGCCGGCACCGGTGTCATCTATGTCCGCGCAGAGTATCCGCTCGCGATCGAGCGGTTCTCCGGGGCGATCGACAAGGCGAGGGCTGCGGGACTGCTGGGCGGGGATCTGTTCGGATCCGGCTTCTCGTTCGATATCCAGATCCGGATCGGCGCCGGCGCGTTTGTCTGCGGCGAGGAGACGGCCCTCATGAACTCCGTGGAGGGCAAGCGCGGCGAACCGCGGCAGAAACCGCCGTTCCCTTCTGAAAAAGGGCTGTACGGCAAGCCGACCGTCATCAACAACGTGGAGACGTTTGGAAACATCGCTTCGATCCTGCAAAACGGAAGCCACTGGTTCGCGTCGATCGGCACCGAAAAGAGCAAGGGGACCAAGGTGTTCGCCCTGGCCGGCGACGTCAACAACACCGGCATCGTCGAGGTGCCGATGGGAATCACGCTGGGCGAGATCATATTCGATATCGGGGGCGGCGTCCCGCATAACAAGCGGTTCAAGGTCGCCCAGACCGGCGGGCCGTCGGGCGGATGCCTGACAAAAGAACACCTCAACACCTCGATCGACTACCAGTCGCTGGTGGAGCTCGGGGCGATCATGGGCTCCGGCGGGCTGATCTGCATGGACGAGGACACCTGCATGGTCGACGTCGCCCGCTTCTTTATGGAATTCGTCCAGGACGAGTCCTGCGGCAAATGCGTCGCCTGCCGGCTGGGCACGCGGCGGATGCTGGACATCCTGGAACGGATCACGCGCGGCGAAGGGGTGGAAGGGGACGTCGAGCGGTTGGTCGAACTGGCCGAGACGGTCAAGGACACCGCGCTCTGCGGACTCGGCCAGACAGCGCCCAATCCGGTGCTGAGCACGATCAAGTACTTCCGGGAGGAATACGACGAGCATATCCGACACAAGCACTGCCGCGCGGGCGTCTGTTCCGACCTGTTCTTGTCCCCGTGTGAAAACGCCTGTCCCGCCGGTGTCAATGTGCCTGGATACATCGCCCTGATCGCTGCCGGACGCCCCATGGACGCATACAACCTGATTCGCCAGGAAAACCCGTTCCCGGCGATCTGCGGACGCGTCTGCACCCATCCGTGCGAGTCGCGATGCCGCCGAGCGCAGCTGGATGAGCCGCTGGCCATCTGTGACTTGAAACGGTACGCGGCCGATGAGGCGATGAAAAGCGACCAGCCGTTTGTGGACCTGGTTTTCCAGCGGCGCGGCAAGTCGGTCGCCATCATCGGCGCCGGGCCGTCGGGGCTGACCTGCGCCTACTACCTGGGACGCCTGGGCTATGATGTGACAGTCTACGAGGAGCAGGCGGTGGCCGGCGGCATGCTGGCGTTCGGCATCCCGGAGTACCGACTGCCCAAGGCGCTTCTCGAGCGCGAGATCGACACGATCCGCAACGTGGGCATCCGCATCCGCACCGGCACCGAGATCGGCCGCGACATCTCGTTTAGCGAACTCCGGACCCGGTACGACGCCATCTACATCGCGACCGGAACCCAGCACTCCCGTCGGATCGGGGTGGAGGGCGAGGATCTCCCGGGCGTGCACCACGGCCTGGACTTCCTTCGTGACATCAACCTGGGCCGCGAAGTCGAAGTGCACGGCACGGTCGCCGTCATCGGCGGCGGCAGCACGGCCATGGATGCGGCGCGCGTCGCGGTACGCAAAGGGGCTAAGGAGGTCCTGATCTTGTACCGCCGCAGCATCGACGACATGCCGGCCGACCGCAGGGAAATCGCGGAGGCGATCGAGGAGGGGATCCGGATCCACGAACTTGTGGAACCGCTGCACTTCTCCGGCACGGACCGCGTGGACAAGGTAGTCTGCCAGAAAATGAAACTGAAGGGATTCGACAAGGACGGCCGACGGCAGCCGGTCAAGGCGACGGGCAGGATTGTGGAGTTTGCCGTCGATTCGGTCATCCTGGCGGTCAGCCAGTATTCCGACCTGCCTTTCGTTCGCCCGGACGAGGTCGAAGTCACCCGATGGGTGACGTTCGTCGTCGAGGACGACACCCTGAAAACCAGCATGCCCGGGGTGTTTGCGGGAGGCGACGTCGTCCGCGGCGCGGACATCGTGATCACGGCCATTGCGGACGGCAAGAAAGCCGCGCGGTCCATCGACCGCTACCTGGGCGGCACCGGGGAGCTGAACAAGGGCGAGCCCATCGCCATTCCGGTCCCGGTCGAAGACGCGGAACTCCTGGAGCATGAGCGTTTCCTGATGAAATGCCTGGATCCCGCTATCCGCAAGAAGAATTTCGACGAGGTTTTCAAAGGCTTCCATAAACTCAACGCCATAGCCGAGGCAATGCGTTGCCTTCGCTGTGACCGGCGCTGACGGAAAGGCGGGTGGAACCATGGTGCAGCTAACCATCAACAACCAGGTCGTGACAGCCGGCGAAGGGGAAACCATCCTGGACGTCGCGACAGCCAACCATATCCTGATACCGTCCCTATGCTACCTGAAAGACCTGAACGCGATCGGGTCCTGTCGCATCTGCTCGGTCGAGGTGGACGGCGCGAAAAGCCTGATGGCCGCCTGTGTGACCCCGGTCGCGCAGGGGATGGTGGTGCACACCAACACGCAGCGGGTCCGCAAGGCCAGGAAGGTCCTCTACGAACTGATCCTGTCCGACCACCCCGCAGATTGCCTGCACTGCGACCGCAACCAGAACTGCGAGCTGCAGCGGGTCGGGGAAACGCTGCAGGTCAAGACATCGCGGTTCGAAGGACGGCATTCCGGCGGGACGACCGACGACTCCAACCCGTCGATCGTCCGGGACGCCGACAAATGCATCCTGTGCCGCCGCTGCGTCGCCATGTGCAACGAGGTGCAGGGAGTCGGCGCGATCCAGGCCCAGCGCCGCGGATTCACGACCGAGGTCGGCCCCGGCGGCGACCTGCTGCTGGGGACGGCGGTATGCGCCTACTGCGGCCAGTGCACGACCGTTTGTCCCGTGGACGCCCTGCACGAAAGGGATTCCATTCCCGAAGTCTGGCGGGCCTTGAACGACCCCGCCAAGACCACCGTCGTCCAGACCGCACCGGCCGTGCGCGCCGCGCTTGGCGAAGAGTTCGGTTTTCCGCCCGGTACGCTGGTAACCGGTAAAATGGTCAGCGCCCTGCGCCGGATCGGATTCGACTACGTGTTCGACACGGACTTCACCGCCGACCTGACGATCATCGAGGAAGGGTACGAACTGCTGTCCCGGATCGCCGCCCTGTTCCTGGGCAACGGAAGCATCACCCCGGAGCAGATCGAGCCGCTGGGTCTGCCCGACCATCTGCCCCAGCCGGTGTTTCCCATGATCACCAGCTGCAGTCCCGGATGGATCAAGTATGTGGAGCATTTCTACAGCGGACAGCTGGCGCACCTGTCGACCTGCAAATCCCCGCACATGATGCTGGGCGCGCTGGTCAAATCCTGGTTTGCCAGACAGCAGGACATCCCGCCGGCCCGCCTGCATGTCACCTCGATCATGCCCTGCACGGCAAAGAAATACGAAATCACGCGGCCGGACATGGTCAACGACGGGGAACGCAACGTCGACGCCGTGCTGACCACGCGGGAACTGGCGAAACTCATCCGGGAGGCGGGCATCGATTTCGCGACCCTGCCGGATGGCCGATTCGACGACCCGCTCGGCCTGTCGACCGGCGCGGCGGACATCTTCGGCGCGACCGGCGGCGTCATGGAAGCCGCCCTGCGGACCGTCTATGAAATCATCACGGGCCGCGGCATTCCTTTTGACCACCTGCATGTGACCCCGCTGGTCGGACTCGACCGGATCAAGACCGCCACCATCCCCCTGCGAAACGTCAAGCCGGAATGGTCGTTCCTCGAGGGCGTCGACCTCAAGGTGGCCGTGACGAACGGTCTGGCGGGCGCCGCCGTCCTGATGGACGAGATCGAGAAGGGGACCAGCCCATACCATTTCATCGAGGTCATGGGATGCCCCGGTGGGTGCCTGTCCGGCGGCGGACAGCCCCGGCCGACCGACCAGGCTGTCCGTGAAGCGCGGATGCAGGCGATCTATCGGGAGGATGAAGGGAAGAAGATCCGAAAGTCCCACGAAAATCCGGATGTCGCGAGACTGTACGAGCTGTTCCTGGGCCATCCCGGCGGGCATGTCTCCCATGAATACCTGCACACCGGCTATACGGGGAGGAACCGGATCTAGCGACCAGACGCTATCGGATCGAAATCCGGTCAGGACCTGCCGCTTGAGGACGGCTTGCTTCATCATGGTAAAATGTACCTTATAATCGGATCCAGCTCATTTATTTACTGTAGATTTACGCCAAATGTGATGAATACCGATCCTGATCAGGTACGATATAGGTTGTTTGAATGATCTCTTGTAATGCGAATATAGACTTTTTCGTGGCACTTTTATCAGCTTGCGAACGTACCGAAACAACCTGGACCATGCAGGGAGGAGAAAACATGTGGAATGACCTGAGAACCGATGAATACGAAGGAATGCTGGCGGAAACGATTGCCCTGAGCGGCGCCGATGGCGACCAGATCCATGCCTATTATGCCCGGCCGCTCGGCAAAGGCCCCTTCCCGGGTGTTGTGCTGATCCCGCACATGCCGGGCTGGGACGAATTCTATCGCGAGACAACTCGCCGCTTCGCCCAGCACGGCTATCTGGCTGTCTGCCCGGATATTTTCTGCCGCT